>JBDSKH010000306.1:0-7231 GCA_039917005.1 Pseudolysinimonas sp. | reverse complement strand
CTGCTCGGCGTGCTGCTCGCCGTGTTCGCACTGGCGATGCAGATCGTCATCCGGCGTCGCCGCACCGCGCTCGCGCTCGTGTCGGCGCGCGGCGCGGGGACCCTGCAGGTGCGCGGCGCGATGCTGGTCGAGGGCCTGCTCATCGCGGTGCCGGGATCAGTGATCGCGATGGCGCTGGCGGCTGTCGTGCTGCCGGCCCCGGTCGGGCTCGATGCCTGGGTGCTGCCGTCCGTCGTGGCGCTGGCTCCGGCGGTGCTGGCCGCCGTGCTCACCACGCCACGCACGCTGGCCGAGTCGCGCGGCGACCTGCGGGTGCGCTCACGCAGCAGGGTGCGGTGGGTGGCCGAGGTCGCCGTGATCCTCCTCGCCGCCCTCGCGGTCTTCCTGCTCGACCGTCGAGGGCTGGTGGCGGCGAGCACGGTCGTGGGAATCGATCCCCTGCTCGCCGCCGCGCCGGCGCTGCTCGCCACCGCATCCTGCGTCGTCGCGCTGCGGCTGTATCCGATACCGCTGCGCGCGGCCCAGCGTGCGTTCCGGCGGCGGACGGGCCCGACCGGCTTGCTAGGCGCGGCACGCGCAGTACGGGATCCGGCGCTCGGCTTCGTCGCCGCCGTCGCCATGGTGGTGGGCATATTCGTCGTCGAGTTCTCGGCCATCACGGTGTCGACGGTCGAATCGGGGCTCGTGCAGGGCGCACGCGACGATGTCGGCGCCGATGTGCAGGTGCACGCTCACGACCTTCCGGACTCCCTGGTGCAGGAGCTGGCCGCGCTCGACGGCGTCGACGCCGCGGTGGCGCTCACCACGATGAGCGGCGTGGGGTTCTCGGATGAGGTCGGTTCGACCGAGGTCAACGTGCTGTTCGCGGACACGGCGGCGCTGCACGAGGTGCGCCCCGACATCCCGGTGCTCACGCCGCTCGACGACGGCACGCTCACCCTGCTGATCTCCTCGGACTGGGCATCCCGCGTCTCGGGCACCGACCTCATGGTGGGGTCGGCCCTCGCAGCTCCCGCCGGAGTCATCCCGGCCGACGCCGTCCCCGGGATCAGCAGGCACTGGGTGCTGATCGACGCGTCGGAGGCGATCGGCATGGGGATCGAGGTCCAGTTCCCGAACCGCCTCCTCTTGGCTCTGGATCCCGTATCCCCTGCGTCGCTCACCGCGATCGAGGAGGCGGTGACCGCTGCGCAGCCCGACTCCTTTCGCGGCAACGTGAGCGTGCTTGATGCCGCGTCGCGGCTCGCCGAGGTGCAGGCGGCACCCACGGTGGCCGGCCTGCGCATCGCGCTCGTCGTCACTGCCGCGGCAGCGCTGCTGCTGACCCTCCTCACGGTCATCCTCGCCTCCGTCGCCGCTGCCGCATCCCGCAACCGGATGGTCGGGGTTCTGCGCATCCTCGGCGTGAGCGGGCGGCAGATCCGCGGGCTCGTCGCCTGGGAACTCGCCCCCGTCGCGGCGATGGCCGTGCTCGTCGGGACGGCTTTGGGGTGGTCGGTTCCCTACCTGGTCACCTCGGTGCTCGACCTTCGCGTGTTCGTGGGCGGCCACACCCAACCGGTGCCCGTGATCGAACCCCTGTGGATCGCCGCCTCCGTCGGCACGTTCATCGCGGTCGTCGTGCTCGCCGGATTGCTCGCCAGCGCGCTGGGGCGTCGCTTCGCCCCCGCCGGAGCCCTCAAGATGGGAGAAGAATGACCGCCCAGATCGAATGTGCAGACCTCGTGAGGATCTTCTCCGCCGAGGGCGTCGAGGTGCAGGCCCTGCAGGGCCTCACGCTCACCGTGGAGAAGGGCGAGCTGCTGGCGATCGTCGGCGCGTCAGGGTCGGGCAAGTCGACGCTGCTCTCCATCCTCTCCGGGCTGGATGTGCCGACCGCCGGTCGCGCCAAGGTCGCCGGACACGATCTGCTGACGATGTCATCGAAGGACCGCACGCGCTACCGCCGTCACACCGTCGGCTTCGTGTGGCAGCAGACGGCGCGCAACCTGCTCCCCTACTTCAGTGCGGCGCAGAATGTCGGGCTCGCGCTCGCCGTCGCCCGCAGCCCGCGCTCCGGCCGCGTCGCCCGCGTCACGGAGCTGCTCGAGCTGCTCGACATCGGCGAGCTCGCCGCCCGCCGGCCCTCCGAGATGTCCGGGGGGCAGCAGCAGCGCGTGGCGATCGCGGTCGCCCTGGCCAACGAGCCCGAGGTGCTCTTCGCCGACGAGCCGACCGGAGAGCTCGACGAGATCAACTCGCAGTTGGTGTTCGATGCCATGCGCGAGGTCAATCAGCGGCTCGGCGTCACGGTGCTCATCGTCACGCACGATCAGGATGTCTCCGCCCAGGTGCGCCGCACGGTCCAGATCCGCGACGGCCGGCTCTCGACCGAGGTGCTGCGCAGCACTCGCACCGACGAGTTCGGCGTCGAGAGCCTCCACGCTCAGGAGTTCGCGGTGCTCGACAAGGTGGGCCGCCTCCAGCTACCGCAGGACTACCTGGCCAAGCTCTCGCTCAAGGATCTGGTGCGGCTCGAGCTCGAGCCGGACCACGTCCAGGTGCACCCCACGGGGCCGGAGCCGACCGAGGAGACGGACGAATGATCGGCGACGTGGTCATCCGGTGCGAAGCGCTGAGCCGTTCGTACGGCTCGGGCGAGAACGAGGTCCACGCGTTGCAGGACGCCACCCTCGACGTTCGTGCCGGCGAGCTCGTGGTGCTGCGCGGGCCGTCGGGCTCGGGAAAGACCACGCTTCTCAACCTCCTCGGCGGGCTGGACAAGCCCACCTCCGGACAGGTTTGGCTCCAGGACCGGGAGGTCACCGGCGCGAGCGAGGCCGAGCTCATCGACATGCGGCGCAAGGACCTGGGCTACATCTTCCAGACCTTCGCACTGCTTCCGGTGCTGTCGGCAGCGGAGAACGTCGAGCTTCCGATGCGGATCCTCGGTCTCCCCGTCGAGGAGCGCGACACGCGGGTCGCCGAGCTGCTCGAGATCGTGGGACTCGCGCCGCATGCCAACCAGCGCCCCGGCGAGCTCTCCGGCGGCCAGCAGCAGCGCCTCGGAATCGCGCGCGCCCTCGCCAACGACCCTCGCCTGCTGATCGCCGACGAGCCGACCGGCCAGCTCGACAGCACCAACGCCGAGGCGATGATGTCGCTCATCGCGGCGCTCGTGCATCAGCGCGGAGTCGCGGCGATCGTCACGACCCACGACCCGCGGATGGCGGCGCACGCCGACCGCATCCTCGAGATCCACGACGGACGGGTCGGACGACGCAAGGGCAGGCACGCGAGCGATGCCGAACCCGACACGGGGTCGATGGCGATCGTGCCGCCTGCGCAGCCGGAAACCGGGCCGGCGCCGGTCGCCTCGATCTAGCTAGCCCGCGTCGAACGCGAGCCGGGTGGCGAACCCCAGCAACACGACGCCCGTGAATCGGTCGAGCCAGCGCCGCACGGACGGGCGCCCCAGAACGCTGCGCCCACCTGCGACGGCGACGGTGCAGATGCCGAGCCAGGCGACGCCGAGCACGACGTGGCACAGAATGAGGGCCGCCATCGTGAGAGCCGGAGGCGCGCCGGCGGGCACGAGAGCGGGGAGCACGCCGACGTAGAACGCCGCGATCTTGGGGTTGAGCAGGTTCGTCAAGAGTCCCTGCGGGAATGCGGTGCTGCCGGATCCGACGGCGACGGGACCGGATGCTGTGGCCGCCGTGCCGAAGCTGCGGCCGATCAGGCGGGCAGCCATCCAGACCAGGTAACCGGCGCCGGCGATCCGCACGACGGTGTAGGCGACGGGAGACGCCGCGAAGAGCGCCGCGAGGCCCGCGACCGCCAGCGCGCCCCAGACCAGGATGCCGACCTGGATGCCGAGGATCGTGAGGAACCCCGCGCGGCGACCGCCCGCGATCGCCCAGCGCACCGTGATCGCGAAGTCGGGACTGGGCAGCACCGTGAGGAGCGCGAGGGCCCCGACGGCGGCGAGGAACGCGAGTGTCATGGGTTGGGTCTCGACACGCGCTTCGCGCTACTCGACCAGCGCTACGCGCTCTTCTCCGTGCGACGCGGCGCGGCACGCGGAACGATCGTGGCGGCGGCGTTGTCGAGGACCGCTTCGCGAGTGACGACGACGCGGGCGACCTCGTCGCTCGAGGGCACCTCGAACATGATCGGGCCGAGCACCTCTTCGAGGATCGCGCGCAGCCCGCGGGCGCCGGTCTGGCGCAGCTTGGCGAGGTCGGCGATCGCCTCGAGGGCGTCTTTCTCGAACTCCAGCTCGACGCCGTCGATCTCGAACATGCGCTGGTACTGCCGCACGAGCGCGTTCTTGGGCTCGGTCAGGATCTGCATCAGCGCGTCCTGGTCAAGCGGGGTGACGGTCGTCACGATCGGCAGGCGGCCGATGAACTCGGGGATGAGCCCGAACTTGTGCAGGTCTTCCGGCAGCACCTCGCTGAACAGCTGCGCCTCGTCGCGCTTCGAGTGCAGCGGAGCGCCGAATCCGATACCGCGCTTGCCGACGCGGGCGGAGATGATCTCTTCCAGCCCGGCGAACGCGCCGGCCACGATGAACAGCACGTTCGTCGTGTCGATCTGGATGAACTCCTGATGCGGATGCTTGCGACCGCCCTGCGGCGGAACCGAGGCGACCGTGCCCTCGAGGATCTTGAGCAGCGCCTGCTGCACGCCCTCGCCCGAAACGTCGCGCGTGATCGACGGGTTCTCGGCCTTGCGGGCGATCTTGTCGACCTCGTCGATGTAGATGATGCCGGTCTCGGCGCGCTTGACGTCGTAGTCGGCGGCTTGGATGAGCTTGAGGAGGATGTTCTCGACGTCTTCGCCGACGTATCCGGCCTCGGTCAGCGCTGTCGCGTCGGCGACGGCGAACGGCACGTTGAGGCGCTTGGCCAGGGTCTGGGCGAGGTAGGTCTTGCCGCAACCGGTGGGACCGATGAGCAGGATGTTGCTCTTCTGGATGTCGACGTCGTCGATGACGGCATCGGCCGACGAGAGGGTCGAACGGGCGCGGATGCGCTTGTAATGGTTGTAGACGGCGACCGAGAGTGCCTTCTTCGCGGGCTCCTGCCCGATGACGTACTCCTCGAGGAAGGCGAAGATCTCCTTCGGCTTCGGGAGGTCGAACTCACTCGAGGCCTCTTCGCCGGCTTCGGCGAGACGCTCTTCGATGATCTCGTTGCAGAGCTCGACGCACTCGTCGCAGATGTAGACGCCCGGCCCGGCGATGAGCTGCTGGACCTGCTTCTGGCTCTTGCCGCAGAACGAGCATTTGAGCAGATCGGCGCTCTCTCCGATGCGTGCCATCCCGACTCCTCTCGGCGGTTCATCCGAGCCTAACCCGTCGAGGCGACAGCGCCAGTCACGTCAGCCTTCAGCGTCACGGCGTTTCGCGCTGCCCCCAGAACTAGGCTGAGAGCAATCGTTCCGGGGTCCGCGTACCGAACCAGGAGCGTGGGAGGACACGGGATGCACAGCAGACGGGTGCGCCTCGCGCGCCGCCGGGCAGGAATGGCCGCGATCATCGCCGCGGCCGCCGTCGTCGGTCCGGTCGGCCTCGTCTCGCCCGCTTACGGCCACAACGCGCTGATCGCCTCGACCCCGGAGGCTGGCCAGACGCTGACCGAGTTGCCCCCGCAGTTCAGCATCACCACGAACGAGGCTCTGCTGGCGCTGCCCGGCAGCAACGGTTTCGCATTGCAGATCCAGGATGCCGCGGGCGCCTACTTCGGCGACGGCTGCGTCGAGGTCGTCGACGCCACGATGTCGGCCGATGCCGCCCTCGGCGAGCCCGGTGCCTACACGATGCTGTGGCAGGCGGTCTCGGCCGACGGCCACTCGGTCGACGGCGCGATCCCGTTCAGCTGGGCGCCGGAGGGCGACGTGGACGTGAGCGCGAGCTCGGCGACGCCCCCGGTCTGCGGGCAGGCCGCGTCGCCCAGTCCGACAGCGAACGCGACCGCGGCGCCCGCGACAAGCGAGCCGACCGTCGCACCCGCGCCAGCATCCGGAATCGATCTCGCAACGGTGCTCTGGATCGGCGGCGCGCTGCTCATCATCGGCATCGCGCTCGCCGTCGCCATCGTTCTCGCGGGCCGTCGCCGGTCGCCCAGCTAGCGCGAAAGGGGCCAATCCGGAATTCGCCCGATAAGCGACTTGGGACTACGGCTTCGCGGTCAGCGCAGGCGTGACGTTCTTGCGCGGCGTCAGCACCTGATCGATCAGCCCGTACGTGAGTGCCTCCTCGGCGGAGAGGATCTTGTCGCGCTCGATGTCGCGGTTGATCTGCTCCTGCGAGATGTTCGAGTGCAGGGCGAGTGTCTGCTCGAGCCAGGTGCGCATGCGCAGCACCTCGGCGGCCTGGATCTCGATGTCCGACGCCTGTCCGCGGCCGGCGTCACCGGTCGAGGGCTGGTGGATGAGGATGCGGGCGTTCTGCAGCGCGAGCCGCTTGCCCGGCGTCCCCGCCGCCGCGATGACCGCCGCCGCCGACGCCGCCTGACCGAGCACGGTCGTCTGGATCTGCGGACGGATGTACTGCATCGTGTCGTAGATCGCTGTCATGGCCGTGAACGAGCCACCGGGGCTGTTGATGTACATGACGATGTCGCGGTCGGGGTCCATGCTCTCGAGCACGAGCAGCTGGGCCATGATGTCGTCAGCCGACGCGTCGTCGACCTGCACACCGAGGAAGATGATGCGGTCCTCGAACAGCTTCGCGTACGGGTCCTGGCGCTTGAAGCCGTAGGCCGTGCGCTCCTCGAAGCTCGGGAGGATGTAGCGCCCGTTGGGCGACTCGCTTGCGGAGCCGGGAGCGTAGAGACGCGACGGCAGGTCGCCGCCGGCCGTGAACGTGGGGGTTTCCATCTGTCTGTGTTCTCTCTCTCGCTCTACTTGTCCGTCGTTCCGCCGCCGCCGACGACGTCGGCAGCCGATTCGCGGATGTGGTCGACGAATCCGTACTCCAGGGCTTCCTGCGCGCTGAACCAGCGGTCGCGGTCGCCGTCTTCGTTGATCTGCTCGACCGTCTTGCCGGTCTGGGCTGCGGTGATCTCGGCGAGACGCTTCTTCATGTCGAGGATGAGCGCGGCCTGGGTCTGGATGTCGCTGGAAGTTCCACCGAATCCGCCGGACGGCTGGTGCAGCAGAACTCGCGCGTTCGGGGTGATGTAGCGCTTACCTTTGGTGCCCGCACTGAGCAGGAACTGCCCCATCGACGCGGCCATGCCGA
>JBDSKH010000305.1:0-6072 GCA_039917005.1 Pseudolysinimonas sp. | reverse complement strand
GACACGGCCGGCGTCGTCGAGCAGGTGGCGTCATTGGGCCGTCAGCACGGATACGTCACGGTGCGGCCGGTGGGAGCCGTCACGGCGGGGCTCGAGGGAGAGCGCCTGAGCGAGATCGGCGCCATGGCACAGTCGCGTGCAGCGGTGCGCGTCTTCAGCGACGACAGCAAGTGCGTGCACGACGCGCTGCTGATGCGCCGGGCGCTCGAGTACGTCCGCACCTTCGACGGGGTCGTCGCGCAGCATGCGCAGGAGCCGCGCCTCACCGAGGGCGCGCAGATGCACGAGGGGATCGTCAGCGCCGAACTGGGGCTCGCCGGCTGGCCGGCGGTCGCAGAGGAGGCGATCATCGCGCGCGACGTGCTGCTCGCAGAGGCCGCCGGCGCGCGACTGCACATCTGCCACGTCTCGACGGCGGGGAGCGTCGACATCGTTCGCTGGGCCAAGGCACGGGGGATCGCGGTCACGGCGGAGGTCACTCCGCATCACCTGCTGCTGACCGACGAGCTCGCGCGCGGCTACGACGCGCGCTTCAAGGTGAACCCGCCGCTCCGCCGGGACGAGGACGTCCAGGCCCTTCGCGCGGCTCTCGCCGACGGCACCATCGACATCGTCGCAACCGATCACGCGCCGCACCCACCCGAGTCCAAGGAGTGCGCCTGGCAGGAGGCCAGCTTCGGCATGGTCGGGCTCGAGAGCGCCCTCAGCGTCGTGCAGCAGGCCGTGGTGGATGCGGGGGCCCTGTCGTGGGCCGACGTCGCCCGTGTGCTCTCCGCGGCTCCGGCGTCGATCGGCCGGGTCGAGGGCTACGACGCGCCGTTCACCGTCGGCAGCCCCGCACACATCACGCTCTACGACCCTGCCGCCACCAGCGTGTTCAGCACGGAGCATCTCCACGGCAAGAGCGTCAACTCGCCCTACCTGGGGCGCGAACTGCCGGGCCGCGTCGTCGCCACGATCCACGCCGGCGTTCCGACCGTGCTCGACGGCGCCCTCCGCGACGCCGAGGAGGTGGCCCGTGGATAGGATCCTGCCGGCCATCGGCATCCTCGTCGTCGTCGTCATCCTGATTCTGCTGGCGGTCCGTGCCTGGCGCGCGCGCCAGCGTAACCAGGCTGACATCGGCGAACCGGCGGCCCCGCCCGCCGACTTCGGCATGCCGACCTTCACCGACGATCTGCTCTACGTCGCAACGACCCGTGCCGACGCTCCGCTCGACCGCATCACGATCGCGGGGCTCGGCTTCCGCGCGCGCGCGGTCGTCACGACGGCTCCGTCGGGCGTCGTGCTCGACCTGGCCGGACGAGGTCCGGTCTTCATCCCGAAGACCTCGATCCGCGGCGTCGGCCGCGCCACCTGGACCATCGACCGGGTGGTCGACGCCGACGGTCTGATCTTCCTGCGCTGGGTGCTCGGTACCACCGCGATCGACTCCTACCTGCGGTCGACAGATCCCGATCGACTCGTCGCCGCTCTCGCGCCCCTCGCCCCGCAGCCCGCAGCCCCCCGGAAGGACTCATGACGACCGACCCCGCCGTGCTCGTGCTCGAAGACGGAACCCGCTACACCGGACGCGCATACGGCGCGCGTGGCCGCACCCTCGGAGAAGCCGTCTTCGCGACCGGCATGACGGGCTATCAGGAGACCCTGACCGACCCGAGCTATGCCGGCCAGATCGTCGTGATGACGGCGCCGCACATCGGCAACACCGGCGTCAACGACGAGGATCCCGAGTCGCGCCGCATCTGGGTCTCCGGATACGTGGTGCGCGACCCCAGCCGGATCGTGAGCAACTACCGCGCCACCCGCAGCCTCGACGACGACCTGGTCGCAAACGGCGTCGTGGGCATCGCGGGAATCGACACGCGTGCCGTCACCCGCCACCTGCGCGATCGGGGCGCGATGCGTTCCGGCGTGTTCTCCGGCCCGGATGCCGCCCTCAGCCCCGAGGACCAGCTGGCGATCGTGCGGGCGGCGCCCGGGATGGCCGGGCGCAACCTCTCGGCAGAGGTATCGGTCAGCGAGGAGACCATCACCCCGGCCCGCGGCGACCGTGTCGGCGTCCTGGCGATCCTCGACCTCGGGGTCAAGCAGTCCACGGTGGACAACCTCGCGGACCGCGGCTTCGAGGTCCACGTGCTGCCGCAGAGCGTCACCCTCGAGGAGCTGCTCGCCATCGAGCCCGTCGCGGTCTTCTACTCCAACGGGCCGGGCGACCCCGAGGCGTCCGATGCGCACGTCGCGCTGCTTCGGGGCGTCCTCGATGCCGGGCTCCCGTTCTTCGGCATCTGCTTTGGCAACCAGCTGCTCGGCCGTGCCCTCGGGCTGGGCACCTACAAGCTGCCGTTCGGCCATCGCGGCATCAACCAGCCCGTTCTCGACAAGAGCACGGGTCGTGTCGAGGTCACCTCTCACAACCACGGATTCGCGGTGACGGCACCGCTCGAGGGGGTCTTCGACAGCCCGAACGGGTACGGAAGGCTCGAGGTCAGCCACATCGGGCTGAACGACGACGTCGTGGAGGGGCTCCGGGCGCTCGACATCCCGGCCTTCTCGGTGCAGTACCACCCCGAGGCGGCGGCGGGTCCGCATGACGCCAACTACCTGTTCGACCGGTTCCGCGACATGGTCGTCGCAGACGGGGGGAACCGTGCCTAAGCGCCCCGACATCCAGAGTGTGCTCGTCATCGGCTCCGGGCCGATCGTGATCGGGCAGGCGGCCGAGTTCGACTACTCGGGCACCCAGGCCTGCCGGGTGCTGCGCGCCGAGGGCGTGCGGGTCATCCTGGTGAACCCGAACCCGGCGACGATCATGACCGATCCCGATTTCGCCGACGCCACCTACATCGAGCCGATCACGACCGCTGTGCTGACCCGGATCATCGAGAAGGAGAAGCCGGATGCTGTGCTGCCCACTCTGGGCGGCCAGACCGCGCTGAACGCGGCCATCGCCCTCGACGAGGCAGGAGTGCTCGAGAAGTACGGCGTCGAGCTGATCGGCGCCAAGGTCGAGGCGATCCAGAAGGGCGAGGACCGCCTGCAGTTCAAGGAACTCGTCATCGCCGCCGGCGCAGAAGTGGCGCGCAGCCATATCGCGCACACCGTCGGCGAGGCCGTCGAATTCGCCGAGGATCTCGGCTACCCGCTGGTGATCCGGCCGTCGTTCACGATGGGCGGGCTCGGTTCGGGATTCGCGTACACGCGCGACGAGCTCGTCCGCATGGTCACGGACGGCCTGCATCAGAGCCCGACGACAGAGGTACTGCTCGAGGAGTCGATCACCGGCTGGAAGGAGTACGAGCTCGAGCTGATGCGCGACACCGCCGACAACACGGTGGTCGTCTGCTCGATCGAGAACGTCGACCCGGTCGGCGTTCACACCGGCGACTCGATCACGGTCGCACCGGCCCTCACGCTGACCGATCGCGAGTACCAGCGGCTGCGCGACATCGGCATCGACATCATCAGGGCTGTCGGCGTCGACACCGGCGGATGCAACATCCAGTTTGCGGTCAATCCCGCCGATGGGCGCATCATCGTCATCGAGATGAACCCGCGGGTCTCCCGCTCGAGCGCTCTCGCGTCGAAGGCCACCGGCTTCCCGATCGCGAAGATCGCGGCGCGACTCGCGATCGGCTACCGCCTCGACGAGATCCGCAACGAGATCACCGGGGGAGCGACGCCGGCGAGCTTCGAGCCGACGCTCGACTACGTCGTCGTCAAGGTTCCGCGCTTCGCCTTCGAGAAGTTCCCCTCGGCGGATGCGACGCTCACCACGACGATGAAGAGCGTCGGCGAGGCGATGGCGATCGGACGCAACTTCTCGACGGCGCTGCAGAAGGCGCTGCGCTCGCTCGAGAAGCGGGGGAGCAGCTTCCACTGGGGTGAGGAGTCCCGCTCGATGGACGAGCTGCTCGAGATCGCGAAGGTCCCGACCGACCGGCGCATCGTCACGGTGCAGCAGGCGCTCCGCCGCGGCGCGACGGTCGCGCAGGCGTTCGAGGCAACCAAGATCGACCCCTGGTTCCTCGACCAGATCGTGCTCATCAACGAGGTCGCCGACGAGATCGCCGGCTCCCTGCGGGTCGACGCCGAGTTCTTCCGGCTCGCAAAGGATCACGGGTTCTCCGACATCCAGATCGCTCAGCTGCGCGGGCTGACCGAGCTGGAGATCCGCAACGCGCGATGGCAGCTCGGCGTGCGGCCGGTCTTCAAGACGGTCGACACCTGCGCGGGGGAGTTCCCCGCGCTCACGCCGTACCACTACTCGAGCTACGACCTCGAGACGGAGGTGCGCCCGAGCTCGGCCAAGAAGGTCGTCATCCTCGGCTCGGGGCCGAACCGCATCGGGCAGGGCGTGGAGTTCGACTACTCCTGCGTGCATGCGAGCTTCGCACTGCACGATGCGGGGTTCGAGACGATCATGATCAACTGCAACCCCGAGACGGTCTCGACCGATTACGACACCAGCGACCGGCTGTACTTCGAGCCGCTGACGCTCGAGGACGTGCTCGAGGTGATCCACGCGGAGCAGCAGTCCGGCGAAGTGCTCGGCGTGATCGTGCAGCTGGGCGGCCAGACCGCCCTGGGCCTGGCGAAGGGACTCGAGGCGGCAGGCATCCCGATCCTGGGGACGAGCCCGAGTGCGATCGACTTGGCGGAGGAGCGCGGGCTGTTCTCCGGCATCCTCGACGACGCCGGGCTGATCTCCCCGAAGAACGGCACGGCGACCGACGCGCCCAGCGCCGTCGCGGTCGCCGAGAGCATCGGCTACCCCGTTCTGGTGCGCCCGAGCTTCGTGCTCGGAGGCCGCGGCATGGAGATCGTCTACGACACCCCGAGCCTCGAGGACTACTTCGATCGGGTACGGGAGCACGCGATCATCGGCCCCGGCGCCCCGCTGCTGGTGGACAGGTTCCTCGATGACGCGCTCGAGATCGACATCGACGCCCTCTATGACGGCACCGAGCTCTACGTCGGCGGCATCATGGAGCACATCGAGGAGGCCGGGATCCACTCCGGGGACTCCGCATGCACGCTCCCGCCCGTCACGCTCGGCCGCGATGTGCAGGATGCGGTGGTCGAGGCCACCCGCAGGATCGCCGAGGGAATCGGGGTGCGCGGCCTGCTCAACGTGCAGTTCGCGATCGGCGCCGGCGTCCTGTACGTGCTCGAGGCGAACCCGCGGGCGTCGCGCACCGTCCCGTTCGTGTCGAAAGCGCTCGGCATCCCACTGGCCAAGGCGGCGTCCCTGCTCATGGTCGGGCGCAGCATCCGGTCGCTCGTCGAGTCGGGGATGCTGCCAGAGCGCGACGGCTCCCGCGTGTCGCTCGACTCGCCGATCTCGGTGAAAGAGGCGGTGCTGCCGTTCAAGCGGTTCCGCACGCGCGAGGGCAACATCGTCGACTCGGTGCTCGGTCCCGAGATGCGATCGACGGGCGAGGTGATGGGAATCGACGTCGACTTCCCGCGGGCGTTCGCCAAGAGTCAGGATGCGGCATACGGCGGCCTGCCGACCTCCGGCACGGTGTTCGTCTCGGTCGCCGACCGCGACAAGCGGGCGATCGTGCTGCCGATCCTGCGGCTGTCGCAGCTCGGGTTCGACATCGTCGCGACCGAGGGCACCGCCGAAGTGCTCGCCCGCAACGGCATCGAGGCCCAGTCGGTGCGCAAGTACTTCATGGGCCAGGAGGTTGTGCCCGGCGACCCGTCGATCGTCGAGCTCATCAATGCGGGCAAGATCGATGTCGTGATCAACACCCCGTCCGGGCGCAAAGCACGTGCCGACGGGTTCGAGATCCGCACGGCGACGGTCGCGGCCGACAAGCCGCTGTTCACGACGATCGCCCAGCTCGGCGCCGCCGTCGCCGCCTTCGAGGTGGTCCGCGGTGAGATCCACGTCCGCAGCCTGCAGGATTACGCACTCGACCGAGCGGGAAGGCTCGCGCACAGTGGCTGACGCGTTCGGAACCCGGCTGCAGCGGGTCATCGACACCGCCGGGCGGCTCTGCGTCGGCATCGACCCGCATGCCGGTCTGCTGCGGCTCTGGGAGCTGCCCGACGCCGCCGACG
>JBDSKH010000304.1:0-14044 GCA_039917005.1 Pseudolysinimonas sp. | reverse complement strand
CTCGAACGCACCGGCGCCGCCAGCCTCGGCGGCATCATGGTCGCCACGGGCAAGCCGGGTTTCCAGGCCGCCGTCGCTCACGCATACAACAGCCGATTCGGTCTCGGCGGCGGCGCCTACCATGGCGAGACCGCGACCGAGGGCCCCGCAGAGTCGGCCTACATGGGCATCTTCCGCCGCGACGTGCTCGACGAGGTCGGCGGATTCGACGAGACGCTGCGCCGCGGCGAAGACTGGGAACTCAACTACCGGTTACGCAAAGCCGGTCACGTCGTCTGGCTCGACCCCGGCCTGCGGGTCAGCTACTGGCCGCGCAGTGATGCAAAGCGCCTCTCGCGGCAGTTCCGCGCGACCGGCATCTGGCGCGGTGAACTCGTCCGCCGCCTCGGCCGCGGCAACTCGTGGAGATTCTTCGCACCGCCGATCCTGGTGGTCACCCTCGTGCTGTCGGCGATCGGGGTCCCCCTGCACGCGACGGGGGTGCTGAGCGGCTGGCTCGGGTGGCTCGCCGCGCTGATCTACCTCGGCCCGCTCGCCTACCTGGGCCTGCTGATCGTCGCAGCGATCTCGGCGACGGGATCGCTCGCCGACCGGCTGCGCTTCGCCCGGGTCCTCGCGATCATGCACCTCAGCTGGGGCGCCGGGTTCATCGTGGGCCTCGTTCGCGGTGCGGGAGACGCGGTCGACACCTCCCGCACCGAGAGCTGATCAGCCCAGCCAGCCCTCGTCGAGCAGGCGCTGCACGACACGTTCGCCCGCGTGACCGTCGTCCAGCGAGGTGAACCTCGTCCTCCAGGCAGCAGCCAGGCCGGAGGCCTCCGCATCGCGACGCGAGCCGGACTCGGCCGCCAGGATGGCATCCCGAAGCTCTGCGCGCTCGTGCACGACGGGGCCGGGCGCCTCCGCCAGCAGGTCGAAGTAGAAGCCCCGGAGGTCGGCGCTGTAGTGCGCTAGGTCGGGCGTGAAGAAGATGGTGGGCTTGCCGGTCCCGGCGAAGTCGAACATCGCCGAGGAGTAGTCGGTCACCAGGATGTCGGCGAGCAGCAGCAACTCCGTCATGCTCGGG
This sequence comes from Pseudolysinimonas sp., assembly GCA_039917005.1. Lineage (GTDB taxonomy): Bacteria > Actinomycetota > Actinomycetes > Actinomycetales > Microbacteriaceae > JBDSKH01. Next base: position 12,978 of record JBDSKH010000304.1, on the reverse strand, counting down.
TAGCTGGTGACATCGATGAGCCGGTCGCCGGCGAGGTCCTGCCCGTAGCGCAGCGTGCGGGAGTGGCCCCGAACCAGCAGCACGTGATCGCGACCGAGCCGGCTCGCGAACGTCGTCAGATCGACGTAGTCGACCATCTCGGTGCGGTCGTCGCGCCAGGTCGGGGCGTAGAGCACGACGCGCGCTCCTTCGGGTACGCCCACCGCGCGGCGCACGGCGGCTCGGCGCTCGGCGAGCTGTGCTGGCGGAAGCTGCAGAACATCGTTGCGCGGGTAGCCGAGCTCCCAGATCGGGTCCCTCATGTCGTACGCGGTCCGGAAGTGCTTCGCGCTGTACGCGTTCTGGGCAAGCAGTGCATCCCACCGCGCGCGCTCCAGACGCACCGCGATGCGGGTGCGCAGCCCGACGCCCACACGGTCGAGGGCGAGGCGCTTGAGCATCGTCCCGTGCCAGGTCTGCAGCACCCGCTGGCCGCGGCGGCGCCGGTATCGCTTGCGCAGCCAGTCGTTCACGATGAGCACGCGGGCCGATCCGCGCACCCGCCACCACTCGCGGCTGCCTTCGATGATCCGGATGCCCCCCGGCGGCACAGCGACCGATCCGTCGACGACGCTCCAATAGCGGGTGGTCTGCGGGCGCAGCCGGGCGAGGGCGCGATCGATGCCGAGCGGGTTGTCGGATGCCGACTGGCCGTAGAAGCTCTCGAGGAACACCGCGTCCTCAAGCGGCGGACGCGAACGCCGGTACGCGCCCTCTAGGCGACGCTGCGCGGCGCGGCCACGCTCGTCGGGGGCGAGGGGCGGGCCGACCCGCAGCACGAGGCCCCCGGCGTCGGCGCCGGCCGTCGCGCGGAACAACTCGTGCACCAGCTCGGGCGTGTCCGGGGCCTCGACACTCAGCCGTGACGACCCGTCGTCGAGGGTGACGCGATACTCACCCGACGGCAGCGCGAGTCCCGGCTCCCCCCAGCGCTCGACGAGCAGGGGGAACACCGCGCTCGTCACTCCGGTGCTCGTCACGCCCGTGCTCATGCGTACCTCGCCGTCGACACGCGCTCTCGGCCCGTCGAGCCGGGCTCCGCTCACCGCGCGGTCGATCACGACCGTGAGGCTCGGGATGCCGTCGGCGACCCCCAGCGAGAGATCGGTGACCCGGGGCCGTGCGATCGGCGCCGCGCCCGCGGGAGCGGTGCTAGCGGGAGCAGCGCCGGCGGGAGCGGTGCCGGCAACAGAAGTGCCGGCGGGAGCGTTGCCGGCTCGCGTCATCCCCGTGCGCACCAGGATCTCGTCCAGCACCCGCCCCGTGGCCGCGCCATCCGTGAAGTCGAAGTACTCGTTCCGCAACCACGCCTCGTGCGGCCCCGGATTCTTCTCGCCGAGACGGTCCTCGAGCACGGTGAGAGCATGTCCCCAGGTCGTGACATGCCGCCCGCCGCTGAACACCCGGTAGGAGTCGTACATGCCCCGCGTCTTCGCATAGCTCTCGACATCGGGAGCCAGGAACACGATCGGGCCGCCGACCAGCGCGTAGTCGAAAGCGATCGACGAGTAGTCGGTGATCAGAGCATCGAAGCCGCCGAGCGCGGGGGTGATGTCGAGCAGCTCGGCGGTGCCCAGCATCCGGACCCTGTCGGACAGCACCGGTCCCGCCGCGTAGTCGCCCTTGCCGAGCGGATGCGTGCGAACGTGCAGCTCGGCGTCGTTGGCCTCGAGCCAGGTCGCGATCTCGTCCCAGGTCTCGCCGTCGGGCGCGGAGGGGTCGGGATGCCCGTCCCGCCAGGTGGGGGCGTACAGGATGCGGCGGGGGCCCGTGGATCGCGTACCCGTGGATCGCATGCCCTTCGAGCGCGCGCCGGTCGCACCCTTCGCGTGCGCACTCGTCAGCAGCGCGTCATCGCGAGGGTCGCCGGTCACCACGATCCGATCGCGCGCGACACCGAACGCGCTCGCGATGCGCGGCGCGACGAGCTGCGACGCCACCGTGAAGAGCGAGATGCCCCGACCCGCCACCCGGAAGGCCCGTGCGACGGCCGCGCGCACCAGCCGGTGGTCGGGCAGGAACGACACCCGCAGCGCGGCGGGGGAGTCGAGGTGCAGCTTCTTCAGTGGGATGCCGTGCCAGAGCTGGGCGACGAAGCCGCCGCGGGTCGCGTAGCGGTTCACGTCGCCGAACCCGTGCGTCACGACCAGGACGCGCGCCCTGAGTGTGAGGCGGAATCCCCGCCAGCCCGACTTGCGCTCGGCATCGAGCCCGAGCCCGCGGGCGGTGGCCAGCTCGGCATCCGTCGTCGCGAGCCAGACGAGTCGCGTGTCATCGCCCAGCCGCTCACGCGCCGCGCGATAGAGCGGGAGTGCCCCCTCGCCCACGCCGAGTCCCGATCCGAAGACCCACAGCCGACGGGTGCGCGGAGTCACGAGCGTCGCGAGCGCCCCGAGCGCGTAGAGCGGGAGGCGCAGCACCTTGCGGGCATTGCCGGCTCCGAAAGTGAAGCTCGCCATGGTCGAACCCGATTCTGGCACGATGGGAGGAACGCGGGGAGTCGGAGGGAGCTGGATGTCGGTCCTGAGCGATCTCCGGGCGGTGGGCAAGGTCATCCGCAACGCCGCGCGGTCGAGGACGAACCGTCGTGCCGTCGAGGAGCGCGCCGCCGCGGGCATGCACCCGGCGCCCGGCAGCATCCAGATCGTCGTCTACTTCGCGGACACCCGCGTGAACCTGTACCAGATCCGGCAGTGGTATGCGCCGCTCGCAGAGCTCGCCAAGCGGCACCCCGTCGCCATCATCACCCGCAGCCCCGGAGCGAGCCTCACCCTGATGGACGAGTCGCCGGTGCCGGTCGTCTACCGGCGCCGCATCACCGACCTCGAGCAGTTCGTCGAGGAGCAGGAACTGCGCATCGTCTTCTACGTCAACCAGAACCAGAAGAACTTCCAGATGTTCCGGTACGGGCGCATGTGGCACGTGTTCATCAACCACGGCGAGTCCGACAAGATGTACATGACCACGAACCAGTTCAAGGCGTACGACTACGCGCTGGTGGCGGGGGATGCGGCCCTCGACCGGCTGGGCCGCAAGCTCTGGGACTTCGACCTCGCCAAGAAGGCGATCCCGATCGGCCGTCCGCAGGCCGATCACTTCGTCGGCGAGCTGCCCTACACGCCCGACGAGCGCATCGTCGTGCTGTACGCGCCGACCTGGGAGGGCGACCGCCCGGCCGCCGCCTACGGCTCGATCGCCAGCCACGGGGTCGCTCTGGCGACCGCCGTCCTCGCCTCGCCGAAGCACCGGCTGATCTACCGTCCGCACCCGCGCAGCGGGGTCATGGACAAGGAATACGGCGACGCCAACGCGCGCATCATCGCCGCGATCGCCGCCGCCAACCAACGCGATCCGCGAGCCCAGCACGTCTTCGACGATGGGCCCGAGATGGGCTGGCAACTCTCCGCCGCCGACGTGGCGGTCACCGACATCTCGGCGATGATCTACGACCGGCTGGCCACCGGCAAGCCGATCATCGTGGCACGCCCGTCGAGCCCGGATGCCGAGGTCGACGAAGAGGGATTCCTGGGCGCGGTCGCGTGGCTTCGAGCCGAGGGGGCGGATGACGTCCTCGAGCTCGTCGATCAGGTCATGAACGACGACGCGGCCCGCGCGATCCTCGAGCACTGGGCTGAGCGGCACTTCGGCGACACGTCTCCCGGAGCCGCGACCAAGCGCTTCCACGCGGCGGTCGACCAGCTGATCGCGGAGTGGGACCGGCACGCCAAGATCCACTTCGGCGACCCGCACTCGAGCGAGTCGGACCCGCTCGACGAAGAGGACGACGAAGAGGGTCTGCCTTCAAGCGACGACTAGTTCCGCGGGGCTTCACGTCCTCGTCGCTGTCCGTTCACCAGGATTCCGCTGTCCCCTCACCCGGGGATAGCACCGTGAGTCCATGGGGCGAGACCGGCAATTGGCGTGGGTCGAATCCCCGTTGCAGCTGATCGCGGCAGCCGAATTCGCTGCCGCGCAGGGGAGAGCGATAGACGTCGCGTTCCGGCTCAGTGGACCCCAGATGTCGGCGACCGCCCAGGCCCTGCTTGATCTGCGCGCTCCGTTCTCGACCTGCGCGCCGTACTACGGCATCCCGTGGCGGCTGCTTTCGGAGCGTCGGCACTGGGTCGTCGGTGACGGGCTATCGGGGCAGTTCCAGCTGGCGATGAGCACGCTAGGTGCGCGCGCTGTCACGCTCCTCGACGACGGCATCATGACGATCCGGCTGGCTCGTGCACTGGCCGGTACCGCCCCATACGCGCGACCGGGTCAGGCGGCCTCGCAGCGTCGCCTCCTGCTCGCGAGCCTCACCCGCGATCGGTTGCTGGCCGTCGCCGCTCGCGAGTCGTTGACCATGTTCACGGCCTTCGCAGGCCACCCGGCGATCCGGGATCTGAGACGCCTCGGTGTCGCTGTGACGGAGGACGAATTCGGCTGGCTGCGCGCACACGCCCGGCCCGTCGCCCTCCCCTCATCGCGCGTGGTGCTCGGAGCCGCCGCCGTAGCTGATGGCACGATCACCGCCGACCGATATCTGGACTGGGTCCAGTTGGCCGCCAAGGGAGATGCGACCTACCTGCCGCACCGCCGTGAACCCGAGCCTCTGCTGTCGCGAATCGCAGCCCTGCCTGGAGTCCAACTTCTTCGCACCGGTCTTCCCGTCGAACTCGCCCTTGCCGGCACGACCAAACCGCTCGAGATCGTGTCCCTGCGCTCAACGGCGGCTGTGACCCTCAGGGTCGTGCTGGCCGGGAACGGTTCGACGATCCGCATGAGCGACCTCATTGAGAGCGTCGCATGAGTACCGACCCGATCAGCGACGGTGAAACCGTCGTCGTGATCCCGGCACGCGGGGGCTCCAAAGGTGTCCCGGGCAAGAATCTGCGACGAGTGGGCGGGATACCGCTCATCGCTCGATCCATCACGAGCGCGCTCGCCGCGACGGGCGTGGATCGGGTGGTCGTCTCGACCGACGACTCCGAGATCGCCGCAGTCGCTCGCGAGTGGGGAGCGGCGGTCGTCGACCGCCCGCGGGAACTGTCGGGAGATGAAGCCAGCTCCGAAAGCGCCGTGCTGCATGCCCTCGGGGTCCTCGAGAGCAGCGGCCTCCACGTGGGCGTCGTCGTATTGATGCAGGCCACCTCGCCTTTCATCGACGCGGCCGACCTGGATGTCGGAATCGAACGTGTGCGACGCGGCGAGTGCGATGTGGCCATGTCCGCGATCGTCTCGTGGGGCTTCCTCTGGCGCGAAAGCGCGACAGGGCTGAGAGGTGTCAACCACGACATGCGTGCCCGCCCGCGCCGTCAGGATCGCGCCCCCGAATACCTCGAGACCGGCGCCTTCTATGTCATGGCCGCAGATGGATTCGTGGCGGCCCGGCATCGCTTCTTCGGGATCGTCGACGCGGTCCTCGTCACCGAAACGACGGCCCTCGAGATCGATACGGAGGAACAGCTCGTGATGGCCTCGATCCTCTCGCCCCTGGCGGCGCCCTCGGTGCCGATCGACGTCGACGCCGTCGTGACGGACTTCGACGGGGTCCACACCGACGACACCGTCGTCATCGGCACGGACGGCAGCGAGTACGTCACGGTCAGCCGATCCGACGGGATGGGTGTGGCGCTGCTCCGCGAGGCGGGAATCTCCGTTCTCGTGCTCTCCACCGAGAGCAACGCCGTGGTCGGCGTGCGGGCCGCCAAGCTCGGCGTCGACGTGCTGCAGGCCCAGACCGACAAGGCGAGTGCGCTCACGGCATGGGCTGTCGACCACGGCATCCCGCTCGACCGCATCGCCTACCTCGGCAACGACGTCAACGACCTCGGATGCTTCGGCCTGGTGGGCTGGCCCGTCGCCGTCCCCGATGCGCACCCTCGCATCCTCGGCGCCGCACGCGTCGTCCTCGGCAGCCTCGGCGGTCGCGGAGCCGTCCGCGAGCTGGCCGATCTGGTACTTCACGCACGCGCCGCGCTCTCGCGCGGACGCGAGGAAACCCACGGACGGAGATCCGCATGACATTCACCCCCGGCACGGTCCGCATCGGATCTCGCGAGGTCGGACCCGGTAAGCCGGCGTACCTCATCGCCGAGATCGGGCTCAACCACAACGGCGACGTCGAGATCGCGAAGCAACTGGTGGATGTGGCAGCTGATGCCGGGGCGCAGGCTGTCAAGTTCCAGAAGCGCACCCCCGAGATCTCGACGCCGGAGCACATGCGAGACGTCCGTCGGGAAACCCCGTGGGGTGAGATGAGCTATCTCGAGTACCGCTACCGGGTCGAGTTCGATCGCGAGCAGTACATCGAGATCGGCGACCACGCCACGATCCGCGGCCTCGATTGGTTCGCATCGCCATGGGATGTGCCGAGCGTCCGCTTCCTCGAGGACCTCAATGTCGTGGCCCACAAGGTGGCGTCCGCCTCCGTGACCGACCTCGAACTGCTTCGAGCGCTCGTCGCGACGGGCAAGCCGGTCATCCTGTCGACGGGTATGTCGACGCTCGAGCAGATCGATGCAGCGGTGGACGTTCTCGGCACGGAGCAATTGATCCTGCTTCACGCTACCTCGACGTACCCGATGCCTCCGGAGGAGGCCAACTTGCGCACGATCGACACACTGCGTCGGCGTTATCCCGGCGTGCCGGTCGGATACTCCGGGCACGAGCCCGGCCTGCAGATCTCGCTCGCTGCCGCGACGCTCGGTGCCGCGATGATCGAGCGCCACATCACTCTCGACCGCACGATGTGGGGGTCCGATCATGCGGCATCCCTCGAGCCCGAGGGCCTGCGCCACCTGATACGCGACATCCGCATCATCGAAGAGGCGCTGGGCGATGGCGTCAAGCGCGTCTTCCCCGGCGAGCTGGCCCCGCTCGCCAAGCTGCGCCGGGTTACCGCGTGAGGACACGCGCCACGAGGTCGACCTAGTGCGGATCGTCGCGATCTCCGACTCCGATTCGTACCTGAAATGGGCGGGCGCGTTGATCTCGTCCCTCCCGCCGGAGTGGGAGAGCGAACTCATCGTCGTGCAGACTCCCGTGATGCCGAGCGCTTCGCAGCGGCAATCGGCCCTCGCGTTGAGCGGTATCGATCCTGAGTCGTTGGCACGTCTGCCGCTCGTCGACCTCCCGCAACGCCTGGCCACCATCCGCCCGGATGCGGTGCTCGTCGCGACGCGCGGTCCGGTCGCGCGAGTGCTGATCCGGATGGCGTCGAAGACGGATCCGCGCCCGGTCATCGTGAGCGGGCTGCCAGGCATCTCGATCCCGGCGACCTTCAAGGCACTGCGGTTCCGATTGCAGGCCGATCTGTTCGTGCTCCACAGCCTCCGCGAGATCCGCGAGTTCACGGCCCTCTCGCGGGGCCTCGGGTGGGACCACCGATTCGCCCTCGCAACGTTGCCATTTGTGGAGAAGGGTGAGCAACTGGAAAAGCTCGAGAAGCGAGGTCCGGGCCCGGGTGACACGGTGCCCGGCGACTTGGTGTTCGCCGCGCAGGCGGTCGTTCCCCAGGGACGTGCAGACCGTCTACGGGTCGCTCGACTGCTGCTCGACGCGGCGATCGCGGATCCCACGCGCCGCGTCGTCGTGAAGGTGCGCGCCGTCCGCGGTGAGCGTCAGACCCACGACGAACTGGACGGGTACCCCGAACTATTGGAGCAACTCGGCAGGCTCCCCGACAACCTCGTGGTTTCGAGTGAGCCGATGAGTGTCGCACTCGACACCGCCGAGGGACTCATGACCGTCAGCTCAACGGCGGCCATCGAAGCCATCGCGCGCGGCATCCCGGTGATCGCTCTGGACACCTTCGGGGTGTCTGATGCCTTGATCAATCCGGTGTTCGAGGGAAGCGGTCTGTTCGCCGGCGAAGCAGCCGTGATCGGACGAGAGTTCCGCCAGCCGGTCGCCGGCTGGCTCGACGACAACTACTTCCACGCGTCGACCGATGACGATCTTATCGAGCAGCTCGGCGAACTGGTGAGCGCTCGGCGCATGGGTGCGCTGCCGGGACGAGCGGCAGAATTGCTCCCCGGCGGACGTCTGCGGCTGGCCTGGGACCGCCGCCGGGCATTTGCCGAGGCGGACCGAACGCTCTCGGGAGCGGTCGCCCTCGCGGTGGGCGTGCCTGCCCGCGCAGCCGTGCTACTCGCCCGGCGTATCGCCCGACGCACGCGTGCCGTGAGAGGCGAGCGCCTCGATTCAATCGGGTTGCCGGTCGTCGGGGCTCGGCGGGGCAGGCGCAGGTCGGGATTCGGGAGCAGGCAGAGCGCGGCGTGAGCTGCGGGACCCTCGAGGGAGCCGCGGTGCACGCGGGGACTTTAGAGCCCGGGCTTCCCGAGGAGCGTTGGGCGGCTTCGGCGACGCGTCCAGAGTCAACGGGAACGCAACCGGCGCCGGACCGAACGCCTCCTTGGACGAGCGCACGATGTTGCGCCCCATCAGATGATTCCCGCCGCCGCCGACGACCGCCCCGATCCCGAACGGGATGAGCCGACCGACCACCGAGGTGCCCTGGGTCACGGCGAACCGGCGGATGAAGGCGTTGCGGATGCGGACCGCGATCTGGGAGAAGGCCGCGTTCGGCAGGCTAGAGGTGATCAGCTCGCCCCAGTACGCGTTGCGGGTTCCCTTGCCGGCGGCCTGACCGGCGAACTGGGTGATCAGCTCTTGACCGGCGTTGCCCAGGATGAGCGCCATCACGAGCGTGCGCGCCCGCTCGGGATCGTCGACCGCGATGCCATGGATCTCGCTGACCGACTGGGCGTAGAGGGCGCTGGCCTCGAGGAACCCGGCCGTCTCCACCCCGGAGAGCACAAGAGCCGTTCCCGTGCCCACCGCCGGGATCGCCGCGCTCGCTCCGACAGCGGCTCCGCCGACCGTCACGGCCGCGAGATACCGCCGCTCGAGGATGCGCACCACCTGCTCGGGCGTCGCATCCGGACGCCGGCTGCGGATGGAACGGATGTGAGCCAGAACGACCGGGCGCTGCACCGCCATCACCCTGTCTACGCCGCCCTTCACGCGCGGATGCACATTCTCCGGGTCGAGCCTGATCTTTTGCGCCACTCACACACCGTAATCGGCGTTGTACCTGTCCACGACGTCTTGGATGGAACTGTCGAGGACCAGACTGCCCTTGTCCAGGTAGAGACCACGCGTGCAGAACCGCAGCAGATCCCGCTCGTTGTGCGACACGAAGAAGAGCGTGCGCCCCCCGGCAAGCAACTCCTCGATGCGTGTGTAGCACTTCTCGCGGAACGCCTTGTCGCCGACCGCCAGCACCTCGTCGACGAGGATGATCGGCTCCTCGAGCCGTGAGATGACGGCGAACGCGATGCGCACCTTCATGCCGCTCGAGAGGTGCTTGTACGGGGTGTCGGTGAAGTCGTCCAGCTCGGCGAAGTCGACGATCTCGTCGTAGCGCTGGTCGATCTCGCGCTTGCTCATCCCGTGCAGCCCGGCCGTCAGGTAGACGTTTTCGCGCACGGAGAGATCGTTAACGAATCCGCCGGTGATCTCGATGAGGGGCGCCACTCCGCCCTGGACGGCGATGTCTCCCTCGTCCGGCATCATCACCTGCGCGACCAGCTTCAGAAGTGTCGACTTGCCCTGGCCATTGCGCCCGACCACGCCGATGGACTCGCCGGGCATCACGTCGAAACTGACCCCGCGCAGCGCCCAGAACTCGCCGGGGCGAGTGCGGCGCCGGCTGCCGGCGAACAGGTCCTTGAAGTTGCGACGGGAAGTCCGATTGCGCTTGAAGCGCACCCCGGCCCCCTGGACGGAGATCGATCCGATCTCGGTCGTGGTCTCCTTGGCGACCATCAGATCTCCTTCAAGACCGTTCGGATGGTACGCCGGAAGATCAGGACGCCGATGCCGAAGAGGGCCAGCGACATCCCGGCGCTGACGGCTACCGCGAACCAGTCCAGCTGCTGAGGAAAGAATGCCGCCCGGTAGAGGGAGATGATGCCGCTCAGCGGGTTGAAGGCGGCGAGGGTCTCGAGACCGAGCGGCTTCAGATCCTGCAATCCGTAGATGATCGGCGATGCGTAGAACAGGAAGCGAAGGCCGAGTTTCACAGCGCGTTCCAGGTCACGGAAGAAGACCACGAGGGGCGCAACAATCAGTCCGATGCCGAGCGTCAGGATGGCCTGCATCAGGATGGCGAGGAGGAACCAGAGCGCCTCCCAGTGCAGAGTGGCGCCGGTCGCGATCGCGAAGATCGCGAGAACCGGGATGCTGGCGACGAATTCGATGCCCTTCGAGAGCACCACCCGCGATACCCAGATCGTGCGCGGTATCGTCGTCGATCGCACGAGTTTCGCTTCCCGTGTGAAGGCGAGGGTGGCGTCCGAAACCGACCCCGTGAACCACATCCAGGGCAGCAGTCCGCTCAGCAGGAACACGATGTACGGCTCATGGCCGACCCCACGGTCGAAGACTTGCGTGAAGACGAACCAGTAGATCCCGGCCATGACGAGCGGGTCGAGGATCGACCAGAAATAGCCGAGGAACGACGTCGAATAGCGAACCCGCAAGTCGCGCGCAGTCAGCAGCCAGAGCGAACGCCGGTAGCGAGACAACGGCGACCATGCGCGGGGGGTCAGCGCTACGGAGGTCACCGGAACAATCTAGTGGCGCGAGGCGCGAACGATCGTCGGCGCGGACGGCCCCCCTCGTTCCGCCCGACAGCGCGGGCAGCAAGCACAGGGCTCAGACGAAGAGGTTCGCGCGCTCGAGGTCTTCGGCGAAGTCGATCTCGACCGCGTAGAGGTCGGAGATGTCGACCGGCTCGAACCGCAGCTTGTCGCTCGCGATCGCGAGCTCGATGCCGCGCTCGAAGTAGTCCTGGTCGCCGACCTTGCTCAGGTGACGGACGAGGGCGGCCTTGTCGGCGCTAGACACGAAGTTGATGCCGACTGCTTCGCCCAGGCCGCCGGCGACGGTCTTCGACAACTCGTCGATGAAGCCCTCGGCGTCGACCGTGTACTTGACCTCTTCGTCGCTCACCTTGGCGGTGTTGATGCTCACGAAGCTCTGGTCGCGGGCGACGACGTCACCGGCGCGAACGAGGGCCTCGGGGTCGAAGACCACGTCGCCGTTCATCCAGAGGACGCCGCCGTCTTTCGACGCCTGCAGCGCGCGCAGCAGGCTCTTCGACGTGTTGGTCTGGTCGTACTGCTCGTTGTAGACGAAGTCCGCGTGCGGGAACGCCTCGATGATGTGCTCGAGCTTGTAGCCGACGACGATGGTCACGTTGACGTCGTTGCCGAACGCCTGGTGGATGTTGTCGAACTGCTGCTTCATGATGGTGCGGCCATCGCTGAGTTCGGTCAACGGCTTGGGAAGGGTGCGGCCGAGTCGGCTGCCCATTCCGGCGGCGAGGATCACGATCTGAGTCGTCATCGCAGGTCTCCTTGGTGTCTTGGTCGTGGCCGGCCGCGTGGGAGGGAGGGATTCACAGAGGAGTTCACTCACTGTTCACGGACAGGCCGATGTCAGGACACACCGTTGTGCTGCACCCACTTTACGGTCAGAGCCTGAGCGAGCCCAGGAAACGCCGAAGACGTTCTCTTTTCGTGATATCGACTTTCTGCGGGCTTTTCGAGGGCCGGGCGATTGATACGGTGGACCCCGTGGATTCCGAACCCGACGCGCCGACGCCTCCCCGGCGCGGGCCGCAGGGCCAGTCAGGGTCGAATCGACCAGGCGGCGGGAGCAAGAAGCCGGGATCTCAGGGATCGAGGCCGGGATCGCCGGGATCGAAGCCTGGATCGTCGGGATCGAAGCCGGGATCTCAGGGATCGAAGCAGGGATCGTCGGGATCGAAGAAGCAGGGATCGAATGCTCGCAACACGTCGCAGTCGTCCGGTGGCCGCGGGAAATCCGCCAGGAGGCCGACGGTGAAGAGTCCCGCGCCCGCGATCGATGCCGAGATCGATGCTGAGGTCGAGGAGCTCGGGGCCGCTGACGTCGAGACGGATTCCGCCGAGACGGATTCCGCCGAGACGGACGCCGCCGAGATCGACGCCGCCGAGACCGACGCCGCCGAGACCGACGCCGCCGAGTCAGACACAAAGACGGAAGCTGCGCCCGCCGAGGGGATGACCGAGGACACTCACCAGTCGGGTCCGTCGTTCCGTCTGTCGTTCTCGCCGATCTCGCGGCCGAGCCTGGGCCGGTTCTCCGAGCGCACCAAGAAGCCGACGGTCGCCGAGGTGGCCGAAGCGGTTGCCGACGAAGAAGACGACGCTCAAGCGGTCGCAGAGACTGAGGCAGCGACTGAGGCAGGGACTGAAGCAGAGACTCAGGATGCCGTCGAGGCGCCCGAGGTCGAGGAATCCGAGGCCGAAGAGGCCGAAGAGGCTGCTGCTGAGAAAGAGCCGGAGCCCGAGCCAGAACCGGAACCGGAAGCAGTCGTCGAGCCGGAGCCCGAACCGGAACCGGAGCCGGAGCCCGAGCCCGAGCCTGAGGCGCTCGTCGAAGAGCCGGAACCGGAACCGGAACCAGAGCCCGAGCCCGAACCGGAGCCCGAACCGGAGCCCGAGCCCGAACCAGAGCCCGAGCCCGACGCAGACCACGCCGCCCCTCGCACCCCAGGCCGCTGGTCGCCATCCGGCAACCGCTCCGCCCCGCGCATCACGGGATCCAAGGCCACGCAGCGCCAGCTCGCGTCCGACGTCGCGCTCTCCGTGCGCAACCTCTCCAAGCGCTTCGGAACGATGGTCGCCGTCGATTCCGCCGACCTCGAGATCAAGGCCGGATCGTTCTACGGGTTCGTCGGCCCGAACGGTGCCGGCAAGACCACGACCCTGTCGATGGTCACCGGCCTCCTGCGCCCCGACTCCGGAGTCGTCAAGGTCTACGGCGCCGACGTCTGGCGCAACGCCTCGGTCGCCAAGCGCATGCTCGGCGTTCTGCCCGACCGCCTGCGCCTCTTCG
>JBDSKH010000303.1:0-7470 GCA_039917005.1 Pseudolysinimonas sp. | reverse complement strand
GCGCTCAGTACGAGCGTGCGTGGGGCGACGTCGAGAAGATCAAGGATGACGACGGAATCGTCACCGGTTCGGTCATCGAGGTTGTCAAGGGTGGACTCATTGTCGACATCGGCCTGCGCGGCTTCCTTCCCGCATCGCTCATCGAGCTGCGCCGCGTTCGCGACCTCACGCCGTACCTCGGCCAGGAGATCGAGGCCAAGATCCTCGAGCTCGACAAGAACCGCAACAACGTAGTGCTGAGCCGCCGCGCGCTGCTCGAGCAGACGCAGAGCGAATCGCGCACCACGTTCCTCGCCAACCTCGCCAAGGGCCAGGTTCGCAAGGGTGTCGTCTCCTCGATCGTCAACTTCGGCGCCTTCGTCGACCTCGGCGGCGTCGACGGACTCGTTCACGTCTCCGAGCTCTCGTGGAAGCACATTGAGCACGCCTCCGAGGTTGTCGAGGTTGGCCAGGAGGTCACCGTCGAGATCCTTGAGGTCGACCTGGAGCGCGAGCGCGTATCCCTTTCGCTCAAGGCGACGCAGGAAGACCCGTGGCAGCTGTTCGCCCGCACACACGCGATCGGCCAGATCGCACCTGGAAAGGTCACCAAGCTGGTGCCGTTCGGTGCGTTTGTCCGCGTCGCGGAGGGCATCGAGGGCCTGGTGCACATCTCGGAGCTCAGCGGCAAGCACGTCGAGCTCGCCGAGCAGGTCGTGTCGGTCGGCGACGAGGTCTTCGTCAAGGTCATCGACATCGACCTCGAGCGTCGCCGCATCTCGCTGAGCCTCAAGCAGGCCAACGAGGGCATCGACCCGCACAACACCGAGTTCGACTCCGGCCTCGCCGCTCTGTACGGCATGGTCACCGAGTACGACGAGCAGGGCAACTACAAGTTCCCCGAGGGCTTCGACGCGACCAGCGGCGAGTGGCTCGAGGGCTTCGACACCCAGCGCGAGGCATGGGAGGCCGAGTATGCGGCCGCTCAGACCCGCTGGGAGGCTCACAAGAAGCAGATCGTCGCCGCAGAAGAGACAGACGCCACGCTCGAAGACGGCCCGCGCGCGAGCGCTTCGGCGGCCTCGAGCAGCAGCAGCTCGTTCTCGAGCGATGCTCCCGCCGGCGCGGGTACCCTCGCCGACGACGAGTCGCTCGCGGCACTGCGCGAGAAGCTCAGCTCGAGCAACTAGCAGCTCAGCACGAAGGACCCGGTGGAGCGATCCGCCGGGTCCTTCGGTGTTTTCGGGCGACGGTAGCGTGAAGGCGTGGACGACCTGCTCGCACTTTTCGACGCGCACCGCGGAGCGGACGCGGCCGCCGACGGCGCACCGTTCGAGCACGACGGCCCGGTCACCCGAATCCGGCTCACCTCGTCCAGGTTCATATCCGCACCGTCCGACACCGGCGCGCGCGGCTCGGAGCTGGATGCCCTGATCGCGCGGCAGCGCGATCATTTCGCTGCGCTCGGCATGCCGGTCGAATGGAAGACCTACGCATACGACAGGCCCGACGACCTGCCGGACCGCTTGATCGCGGCCGGGTTCATGCCCGACGAGCGCGAGACCCTCGTGGTCGGCGAGGCGGAAACGCTGCGCGACTTGGCCTCCGAGGTGCCCGGTGTGGCGATCCGGGAGACCGATTCCGATGCCGATCTGACGGCTATCGGCGCACTCCACACCGAGGTATGGGAAGAGGACTGGAGTTGGATCGTCGACGACTTGCGCGGCCGCATCGATCGTCTGGGCCCGGACGGCATCCGGATTCTGGTCGCTGAAGCCGACGACCGCATCGTGTCGGCCGCGTGGCTGGTCATGCGCCCCGGAACGCCCTTCGCGGGGCTGTGGGGCGGCTCGACGCTCGCTGCCTGAGCCGTCCGATCCTCGAGCGCCTCGGCTTCGTCGCGCTCACGACCACGACGCCCTACGTGTGGCGGCCGCCGGGAACTGATATCAATAGCGCATGAACTCGAAGCTGACCATCCTCGCGACGCCTCTGCTGCTCCTCGGCCTCGCGGGGTGCGCGGTTCCCGCCGCATCCGAGACCCCTGCGGCCTCGCAGACTTCGGCTCCCACCGACGGAGATTCGCCCGAGCCCAAGCCGACGGCGACGATCCCGGATGCGGTCGGCCCGCTCTGCTACGAGGACCTGGGCTTCACCGCCGACGAGGAGCACCACGGCGGCGACGTCGCCTGGCCCGCGCCACTGACAGATGACGACTTCGTGGTCGAACCGAGCTGCTGGGTCGACCAGCTCTCCACGGATCGTGCCGTCTTCATCGCCGGCTGGTACGGCCTCACGGCCGATCAGGACATCAGCGGCCCGATGGAGGATGCCTTGGTCGGCGCCGGATACCAGCTCACCGACGACACCAACGGGATCACGGACTGGGAACTCGATCCCGGGGACGGGCAGCCCATCACGCTGTTCCACCTGACCCGCACCGACGGCTACTTCGAGATGGCCGTGAGCTTTACCGGGCGCGCCTGAGCTAGGCCGGGGCGGGCGGTACGGCGGGTGCGTCGAGTCGACCGCGCGCACGGCGGCGGGCACGGCGCATGAGGGCGACGCCTCCGACGATCAGCCCGACGATCCCCACGATGACCAGGATCGGCAACACGATCGCGACGAACGTGAGCACGACGCTCACCACATCCTCGATCCCGCTCAGCACGGGTGCAGCGAGACCCGCGGTCATGGCGTTGGCGGCAGGGCGCGCCATCGTCTTGCCGACGTGGACGACCAGCGAGAGCACGACGCCGATCGCCACCGGCACCCAGGCGTTGCTCGAGAAGAACGATGCGGGATCGGTCACCGCCACCGTCTGCGAGGTCGCGCCGGTGCCGAACAGGATGCCGCCCGCGGTCGGGCGCACGACCGTCTGGATGATGTCGTTGATGCTGTCGACGGCGGGGATCTTGTCGGCGACGATCTCGAGTACCAGCAGGATGCCGATCACGAGCATGACCCACTCGTTGCCGAGCCAGGCCCAGGCCGGCGGCAGCTGCACCCAGTCCAGGAACCGCGACGCCAGGCCGACGGCGAGCAACGGGATGTAGGCGTTCAGTCCGGCCGCGGTGGCGAGGCCCGCTCCGGTGAGCAGCTCGAGCATGCCGCAATGGTAGCGGGCGGGCCTCTAGCATCGGAGGATGCTGATGGTGGGCTTCTGATGCTGCTGGTGGGACTGACGGGCGGGATCGCCTCGGGCAAGTCGGTCGTGGCTGCCCGCCTCGGCGAGCACGGGGCCGTCGTCGTCGACGCCGACGCGATCGCGCGCGAGGTCGTCGAACCGGGCACACCGGCGCTCGACCGCATCGCCGAGGAGTTCGGCACTGGCGTGATCGCGTCCGATGGCAGCCTCGACCGTGCCGCGCTGGGCGCGGTGGTCTTCGCGGACGACGCCAAGCGCCGCATCCTGAACGGCATCACGCACCCCGCGGTGCTCGAGCTCTCGCAGAGGCGCTTCGCCGAGGCGGCCGCCGCGGATCCGGATGCCATCGTGGTCTACGACGTGCCGTTGCTCTCCGAGGTGCGGGGCAAGGCCGAGTTCGACGTCGTCGTGGTGGTGTCGGCTCCGGAGGAGGTCCGGATCGAGCGCATGGTCTCGCTGCGCGGCATGTCCCGTGCCGAAGCCGAGAATCGCATTCGATCGCAGGTGCCCGAGGAGGAGCGGCGAGCCCTCGCCGACATCCTGATCGAATCGGGTGGAACGCTCGACGAAACGCTGACGCAGGCGGACGAGGTGTGGCTCCGGCTGCGTCAGCGCGCTGTCGGGGGCGCCGCGTAGCCTGGAGGGTATGCAACCCACCCGTTCGGTGCGCCCTTTCGAGGTGATCAGCGACTACGTCCCCAGCGGTGATCAGCCCGCCGCGATCAAAGAGCTCGCGCAGCGCATCAACGCCGGCGAGACGGATGTGGTGCTGCTCGGCGCGACCGGCACCGGCAAGTCGGCGACGACAGCATGGCTCATCGAGCAGGTGCAGCGCCCGACCCTCGTGATGGCCCACAACAAGACGCTCGCCGCGCAGCTGGCGACCGAGTTCCGCGACCTGCTGCCGAACAACGCGATCGAGTACTTCGTCAGCTACTACGACTACTACCAGCCCGAGGCGTACGTCCCGCAGACCGACACCTTCATCGAGAAGGACTCGTCGGTCAACGCCGAGGTCGAGCGGCTGCGCCACTCGACGACCAATTCACTTCTCAGCCGGCGCGACACCGTGGTGGTCTCGACGGTGTCGTGCATCTATGGCCTGGGTGCCGCCGAAGAGTACCTGGGCGCCATGCAGGCGATGCAGGTCGGCGACCACATCAGCCGCGACAAACTGGTGCGCCGGTTCATCAATATGCAGTACGAGCGCAACGACGTCGACTTCTCGCGCGGCAAGTTCCGCGTTCGCGGCGACACGATCGAGATCATCCCGGTCTACGAAGAGCACGCGGTGCGCATCGAGATGTTCGGCGACGAGATCGAGGCACTCTACTCGCTGCACCCGCTCACGGGCGACGTGCTCAACAAGATGGATGCCGTTTCCATCTTCCCGGCGACCCATTACGCCGCAAGCCCCGAGGCCATGCACCGCGCGATCGGCTCGATCAAGATCGAACTCGCCGAGCGCCTCGCGGAGTTCGAGAAGCAGGGCAAGCTCCTCGAGGCCCAGCGGCTCCGCATGCGCACGAGCTTCGACATCGAGATGATGGAGCAGATCGGGTTCTGCAACGGCATCGAGAACTATTCGCGGCACATCGACGGGCGCGCGCCCGGCCAGCCGCCGAACACGCTGCTCGACTACTTCGCCGAGGACTTCCTGGTCGTCATCGACGAGTCGCACGCCACGGTTCCCCAGATCGGCGCGATGTACGAGGGCGATGCCAGCCGCAAGCGAACCCTGGTCGAGCACGGGTTCCGCCTCCCGAGCGCTCTCGACAACCGTCCGTTGCGCTGGGAGGAATTCCTCGACCGGGTGGGGCAGAAGGTCTACCTGTCGGCGACGCCCGGGCGCTACGAGCTCGGAATGTCCGACGGCGTCGTCGAGCAGATCATCCGTCCGACCGGCTTGGTCGACCCGCAGATCGTCGTCAAGTCGAGCAAGGGGCAGATCGACGACCTGCTCGACGAGATCCGCACGCGTGCCGAGAAGAACGAGCGCGTCCTCGTCACGACGCTGACGAAGAAGATGGCCGAGGAACTGACCGACTTCCTGGGAGAGGCGGGGGTCCGGGTGCGCTACCTCCACTCCGACGTCGACACCCTGCGCCGGGTCGAGTTGCTCACCGAGCTGCGGGCGGGCGTGTACGACGTGCTCGTCGGCATCAACCTGCTCCGCGAGGGTCTCGACCTGCCCGAGGTGTCGCTCGTCGCGATCCTCGACGCCGACAAGGAGGGCTTTCTCCGGTCGTCGACCTCCCTCATCCAGACCATCGGCCGTGCGGCGCGCAACGTCGCCGGCGAGGTCCACATGTACGCCGACAACCTCACCGATTCGATGAAGACGGCGATCGAGGAGACCAACCGCCGTCGCGAGAAGCAGGTCGCCTACAACGTGGAGCGCGGCATCGACCCGCAGCCGCTGCGCAAGAAGATCGCCGACATCACCGACCAGCTCGCGCGCGAGGGTGCCGACACGGCCGCGCTTCTCGCCGGACGCGATGGGCGCCGACGCGCGCCGACGCCCAGCCTGCGCCGCGAGGGTCCGGGAGCCGCCGGCGCGGCAGAACTGGAGTCCGTCATCGCCGACCTCAACGATCAGATGCTGCAGGCTGCAGGCGAGCTCAAGTTCGAGCTCGCGGCTCGCTTGCGCGACGAGCTCTCCGACTACAAGCGGGAGCTCCGACAGATGGAGACCGCAGGACACGTGCGGTGACTGGCGACGACCTCGAGTTCCGGCTCGGAACCCTGGACGAGCCCGCGGTGGGCGAGTTGCTCGCGCATCACGTCGAATCCGCGAAGTCGGAGACGGAGCCCGGGAGTGATCATGCGCTGGACCTCGACGGCCTGCGCAACCCCGACATCCGGTTCTGGTCGGTCTGGAAAGGCGACGAGCTGCTCGGCACCGGGGCCTGGTGGCTGTTCGAGCCCGGCCACGGCGAGCTCAAGTCGATGCATGTCGTCCAGGCAGCCCGCGGGCAAGGAATCGGCGGTGCGATGCTGCAGCACCTCGTCGACGACGCGACGGACGCCGGAATCACCCGGCTGAGCCTCGAGACAGGAGCATGGGACTATTTCGCGCCGGCCGTCGCGCTGTACCGCAGCCGCGGTTTCTCGGAATGCCCGCCGTTCGGCGACTACGTCCCCGACCGCAACAGCATCTTCATGACCCGCACCCTCGCCCCCGGCGACACCGCGCGCTAGGCTCGCGGCACCGATCCCGAGGGGTGCGACATGCACAAGCCGCTCGTAGCCGTTGCCCTGATGGCCGCGCTCGCCATGTCAGGGTGTGCCGGCGGCGTGCCGACGCCGACTCCCACACCGAGCACCGCGGGGCCGGATGCTTTGGAGCCGTCGCAGGAACAACCGACCTCGTTCGACCCGGAGGGCCCGCCGTGCGATCCCAGCGGGGCGGCGGACTTCGACGTCGAGCCCGAACCCCTTCCGAACCACTGGCCGACCGGGATCCTCGTGATCCCCGGTCCGTGCTTCGACGGCTTCGAGCTACCCGTCCAGTTCGGCACGGCGATCGAGTTCAGCGTCGCGGTTCACGGCGACGGCGAGACCGATATCGCAGAGACCGCGGCCTGGGTCACGGCGAACAGCTGGCTCCTCGATTCCGGCCTGGAGGTCGTCGAAGCGGACACTGCCCTGGGGTCGACCGGCAGGATCTCCCACTACCGCACCGGGCTGGTACAGGCCGACGGGGAGGACTTCTACCGACGCGACCTGCGGGTCTCGGGAGAGTACGCGCCCGAGGGCTTCATCGTGTTCCACTACATGCTCAATCTGCTCGACATCTAGCGTTCGCCGGGAGCGTTCGCCGCGGCCGGTGGAATGTCGGTGGCGTCCGTAGACTTGGGAGGACATGTCGATCACCCCTGTCTCCGGTACGCAAAAGCTCAGCGTCCGCGGCGCGCGGGTCCACAACCTGAAGAACGTCGACCTCGAGATCCCGCGCGATTCGCTCATCGTGTTCACCGGACTCTCGGGTTCGGGCAAGTCGAGCCTCGCGTTCGACACGATCTTCGCCGAGGGCCAGCGCCGCTACGTCGAGTCACTGTCCGCGTACGCCCGCCAGTTCCTCGGGCAGGTCGATCGCCCCGATGTCGACTTCATCGAGGGTCTCTCGCCCGCGGTGAGCATCGACCAGAAGTCGACGAATCGCAACCCCCGATCGACCGTCGGCACGATCACCGAGATCTACGACTACATGCGCCTGCTCTGGGCGCGCATCGGCATCCCGCACTGCCCCGAATGCGGCGAGAAGATCTCACGCCAGACCGTCCAGCAGATCGCCGACCAGCTCATGGAGCTTGCACCGGGTACCCGCTACCAGGTGGTCA
>JBDSKH010000302.1:0-6433 GCA_039917005.1 Pseudolysinimonas sp. | reverse complement strand
GGCGGCAGCACCCGCTTGAGCGTCTCGGCCGCGGCGATCTGCAGGTCGACCCAGTCGAGGTCGCCGGCACCGGCAAGGTCGAAGGCGTTGACGTCGGCATGGCTCGCGAGCCACGGCGCGATCTCCGCCGCGGACCCGGTGAGGATGTTCACCACTCCGCCGGGCACGTCGCTGGTCGCGAGCACCTCGCCCAGGCTGATCGCGCTGAGCGGGGAGGCCTCGCTCGCGATGACCACGACGGTGTTGCCGCTCACCAGGGCCGGGGCGACGACGCTCACGAACCCGAGCAGGGAGGATGCCTGCGGGGCGATGATCGCCACGACGCCGGTCGCCTCCGGGGTCGACACGTTGAAGTAGGGCCCGCTCACGGGGTTGCCGTTGCCGGCCACCTGCACGTATTTGTCGGCCCAGCCGGCGTACCAGACCCACACATCGATGGCGGCGTCGACCTGGGCGGATGCCGCGGACTCGCTGACACCCTCCGAGCGGCGGATCTCGTCCACGAACTGCGCGCGACGCCCCTCGAGCAGCTCCGCGATGCGGTACAGCACCTGCCCGCGGTTGTAGCCCGTTGCGCCCGACCAGCCGGAGACGGCGGAGCGTGCCGCGACGACGGCATCCCGCGCGTCTTTTCGGGAGGCCTTCGCCGCGTTGGCGAGGAACTTCTTCTTCGCCGAGAGCACCTCGTACGAGCGGCCGCTCTCGCTGCGCGGGAACGCGCCGCCGATGTAGAGCTTGTAGGTCTTGGGGATCGTGAGGCGGGTCACTTCTTTGATCCCTTCGGCCGGAGATAGGCGGCGAGGCCCTGGCGTCCGCCCTCCCGGCCGTAGCCCGACTCCTTGTAGCCGCCGAACGGCGACGCCGGGTCGAAGCGGTTGAACGTGTTCGCCCAGACGACGCCCGCGCGCAGCTTGTCGGCCACCGCGAGGATCTTCGAGCCCTTGTCGCTCCAGATTCCGGCCGAGAGGCCGTACGGGGTGTTGTTGGCCTTGGCGATCGCCTCGGCCGGAGTGCGGAAGGTGAGCACCGAGAGCACCGGTCCGAAGATCTCCTCGCGGGCGATCGTCGACGACGTCTGCACGTTGTCGAAGATCGTCGGCGCGAACCAGAACCCGTTCTCGGGGATGACGCACGGCGCGGTCCAGCGCTCGGACCCCTCGGCCTCGCCGATGTCGCTCAGTGCCCGGATGCGGTCCAGCTGCTCGCGCGAGTTGATCGCCCCGATGTCGGTGTTCTTGTCGAGCGGATCGCCGAGCCGCAGTGTCGAGAGCCGCTGCTTGAGACGGTCGACGACATCCTCGTGGATGCTCTCCTGCACGAGCAGGCGTGACCCGGCGCAGCAGACGTGCCCCTGGTTGAAGAAGATGCCGTTGACGATGCCCTCGATGGCCTGGTCGATCGGGGCGTCGTCGAAGACGATGTTCGCCGCCTTGCCGCCGAGCTCGAGCGTGACCTTCTTGCCGGTGC
This sequence comes from Pseudolysinimonas sp., assembly GCA_039917005.1. Classification (GTDB taxonomy): domain Bacteria; phylum Actinomycetota; class Actinomycetes; order Actinomycetales; family Microbacteriaceae; genus JBDSKH01. The sequence continues at coordinate 4,966 of JBDSKH010000302.1, read as the reverse complement.
CGGCGATGGCCTTGGCGATCTCGCGCCCCACGCCGGTCGAGCCGGTGAAGGCGACCTTGTTGACGTCGGGGTGCCGCACGAGAGCCGCACCGGTCTCGCCCGCGCCGGTGACGATGTTCACGACGCCTGCGGGCAGATCGGCCTGCTGCAGGATCTCTGCGAAGAGCAGCGCGCTGAGCGGTGTCGTCTCGGCGGGCTTCAACACGACGGTGTTGCCTGCCGCGAGGGCGGGGGCGATCTTCCAGGCGAGCATCAGCAGCGGGAAGTTCCACGGGATGACCTGGGCGGCCACGCCGAGCGCACGCGGGTCGGCGCCGAGGCCGGCGTAGTCGAGCTTGTCGGCCCAGCCGGCGTAGTAGAAGAACCATGCGGCCACGAGGGGCACATCGACGTCGCGGCTCTCCTTGATCGGCTTGCCGTTGTCGAGACTCTCGGCGACGGCCAGCTCGCGAGCTCGCTCCTGCACGAGGCGGGCGATGCGGAACAGGTACTTTCCGCGATCCGAGCCCGACATCTTCGACCAGGTCTTGTCGTAGGCGCGACGCGCGGCCGCGACGGCCTTGTCGACGTCGGCTGTGTTCGCGCTCGCGATGGTCGCGATCTTCTTCTCGGTCGCGGGCGAGATCGTCGAGAACGACTGCCCGTGCCCGTCCACCCAGTCGCCGTCGATGAAGAGCCCGTAGCTCTTCTTCAGGCGCAGGATGCTGGTCGACTCCGGCGCTGGTGCGTACTCCAAGAAGCCACGCGGGGCCTTCGCTTCGATGGTGGCCTTCTTTGACACTGTGTTTGCCATGTGCGGTGTCCTAATCGATCGTCACGTAGTCGGGGCCGCTGTAATGGCCGGTGGAGAGCTTCTGACGCTGCAGCAGCACGTCGTTGAGCAGGCTGGACGCGCCGAACCGGAAGAGGTGCGGCTGCAGCCACTCCTCCCCCACAGTCTCGGCGACGGTCACGAGGTACCGGATCGCGTCCTTCGACTGCCGGATGCCGCCGGCCGGCTTGACGCCGATCTTCTCGCCGGTGAGGCGGTGCCAGTCGCGCACGACCTCGAGCATGAGCAGCGTGACCGGCAGGGTGGCGGCCGGGGCGACCTTCCCCGTCGAGGTCTTGATGAAGTCGCCGCCGGCCAGGATCGCCAGCCAGGACGCTCGCCGCACGTTGTCGTAGGTGTTCAGCTCACCGGTCTCCAGGATCACCTTGAGGCTCGCGTAGGTTCCGTCGGAGCGGCGGCACGCCTCCTTGACGGCGACGATCTCCTCGAAGACGTGGCCGTAGCGCCCGGAGAGGAACGCGCCGCGGTCGATGACCATGTCGATCTCGTCGGCACCGGATGCCACGGCGTCGGCGGTGTCGGCGAGCTTGACGCGCAGGGAGGCGCGGCCGCTCGGGAAGGCCGTCGCGACGGCCGCCACCGAGATCAGGCCGTCATCGGGATCGCCGTGGGCGCCACCCAGGGCAGCCACCGCATCCGGCACCATGTCGCCGTAGACGCACACGGCGGCGACACGGGGGGTCGCCGGGTCGGACGGATCGGGGGTCATCGCCTTCGCGACGAGCGAGCGCACCTTGCCGGCCGTGTCGGCGCCCTCGAGCGTCGTCAGGTCGATGAGCTCGATGATGCGGTCGAGGGCCCAGGCCTTCGAGCTGGTCTTGATCGAACGCGTCGCCAGCCCGGCGGCACGCTGCTCGAGCCCGACGGCGTCCACGCCGGAGAGTCCCTCCAGGTGCAGCCGCAGGCTCGCGTCGGTGAGGTCGCTGCCCAGAAGGCGTACGGCACGCTCGGCCGGAGCCAGCTGCGCCTGCGCGGGCCGGGAGCCGCTCGCTGGGTCATGGGCGATGGTCATCGGTCCTCCAGAAGTGTCCTCGCGGTGCTCTCGTCACTGACGAGGACCGTGCACAGACCGCTCGTCACGACGGCTCTCGCGACGTCGTGCTTGGAACTGCCCGCCACCACGAAGATCGCGGTCGCGGCCGACCGGAGCTCGCTGAGCCCCAGTCCCACCGTACGCTCATCGAGTCCGGGGTCGGCGATGTTGCCGTCGGCGTCGATGTAGCGTCCGACGACGTCGCCGACGGCGCCTTTGCGCACCAGCTCGGTCACGTCGTCGGGGGTCAGGTAGCCGCTCTCGACGAGCACGGAGCTCGCATCGGCGACTCCCGCGCTGTAGAGATAGGCGGATGCCGCTGCGGCCTGCGCAAGGACATCGGCGACCGTGCGATCGGCCTCGATCGCACGCTTGGTCTCGATGCGCTCGAGGATCGCGGGGCTCGGGAGCAGGACAGCCTGCCCGCCGCCGCGCTGGGCGATCGTCGCGGCCATGGTGGCGGCGCCCCCGGGGCGGCGGTTGAGGCTCACCCCGCCGTTGATCTGCACGACCGTCACGCCGGTGGCCCATCCGTCGGGCAACGCGTCGGCGACCTCGTTGAGGGTGCGGCCCCAGCTCACACCGAGTACGCGCGGAACGGGGCGAAGCCCGGCGAGGTAGTCGGCCGCCGCCTGGGCGACGCGAGTGGTCGAATCGGCCTCGGACTCCGGATCGGGGACGATCACGGCGTCGGTGAGGGCGAAGCGAGCCTGCAGTTCGCGCTCGAGCCCGAGACGCCGGGCGCGCGGGTGGACGATCTCGATGCGCACGATGCCGGAGTCCCGTGCCTGGGTCAGCAGGCGACCCGCCTTCCAGCGTGAGATGCCCAAGAGGGCGCCGATCTCATCCTGGGTCTTGTTCTCGTCGTAGTAGAGCTCGGCCACGCGGACGGAGAGGAGCTCATCGCTCTCGTCAGACATCACGCGCACCATGCTTCGACGGTAGGCGTTCGCGCGGCCGGATGCAACATATGCGGGCTGCCGTGCTCATATGAGCATCATCGGGCCGGCGGGCCTCAGGCGTGCCGTTCCGCCGCCGGATGGGCGGTCCAGTCGACCGGATGCCCGCGCAGCAGATTCTCGAGATCGTCGACGCGATCGGACCAGCCCGCGAGGCTGCCGCACCGCACGCGGAACACCGTCACGGTGCCGCGGGTGCCGCCGTCCCGTTCGTCCAGCTCGAAGCGGATGTGCCCGAACGGGTCGAGGACGGTCTCGAGGACCGCTGTCTCTCCCGGCGCGGGATCGAGCCGCTCCCCCGTCGCTCCGGCGAGTGGCCGCGCCGTCGGGTGCAGCCATCCCTCGACCAGGACGGGATCGATCAGGGCGTCCCAGACGATCGCGCGCGGCAGGTCGATCCGCCTCTCGAGTACCGCGCCGCCCTCCACGGCGTCAGTGTACGACCGGCCGCTGCCATTCCCGGCGATAGCCTGGCTGCATGCCGACGACGACGCCGCCTGCCCGCACGCCCCTCCGCATCCTGGATCTCATCGTCGGAATCGTGCTGCTGATCATCGGCGCGCTGACCGGCTTCGTGATGCTCGCGCTGATCGGCCAGTTCAGCGGACTCGCCGAGGCGTGCGAGGGCGTCGCCGCCGAGGGTCTGAGCTGCGACGGCGGGTACCTCAACGTCACTTTGATCATCGGCACCGCGATCGTGGTCTTCGGATGGTTCCTGACCGCCGGATTCTTCGTCGTCAGGATCCTGCGGCGCCAGCTCGCGTTCTGGCTGCCGATCGTCGGGATCGTGTCGATCCTGGCGGCATACTACGTCGTGGCGATCCTGCTGCAGCCCTACCTGGCCACCTGAGGCCGCGCCAGGTCGTCCTCGACGTAGTGCGGGCGACGGAGCACGAGGAGCGCGGGCACCGCGAACACCAGGCTGCCCAGCAGGAAGAAGATCGGCACCTGCCAGCCGCCCGTCGCATCCCGTAGCAGGCCGACGATGAGCGGGCCCGCGGCGCCGATGACGTAGCCGAAACCCTGCACGAACCCGCTGAGGGCGACGGCGCCCACCTGACTGCGCGTGCGCAGGTTGATGAGGGTGAGGGTCAGCGGGAAGATCACCGGCCCGAGTCCGATGAGGACGGTCCAGAGGAGCGGCGCGGCTCGGGGCGCGAGCAGGAACCCGGCGTAGCCGGCGACGAAGAACAGCAGCCCGCTGAGGATCAACGGCGTCACGGACCTCAACCGCACCGCGAGGATCGGCATGACGAGGGCGGCCGGGATCCCGCAGATCGCGAAGGCACCGAGGAGCGCTCCCGCCTGCACCGCATCGACGCCGGAGAGCTCTGCGGCCAGCGACGGCAGCCACGCGAACATCGCATACGCGGAGATCGTGGGCGTCGCGAAGAGGAGCGCCATCGACCAGGCGATCGGCGACCGGAACAGGCGCCGCCCGATCCCTGCATGGGCCGCCTCGATCCCCCGTGCCTCGGTGTCGAGGTTCTCGACGTGCCGGCCACGCGTCGCCAGCTGCCAGATCCATGGGGCAGCCGCGACGAGGGCGAGGAGACACCACACGCCGAGCGAGACGCGCCACGACGATGCCTGCGCGATCGGGACCGCCACGATCGGCGGAACGGTAGCGCCGAGCGACATCACCGTCACGTACATCGCCGTGATCGTGCCGATCCGGTCGGGGAAGTAGCGCTTGACTACGGGCGGCAGAAGGACGTTGCAGCAGCCGGCGCCGAGAAGCGCCAGCACCGTGCCGAGCAGCAGGGCGCCGGGCTCGGGCGCGAGCGCGCGGAGCAGGTGGCCGACGCCCCCGATGACCGTCAAGGCCACGAGAGCCCCCTCCAGTCCGAGCCACCGCGAGACCAGCGGAGCGAGCAGGCCGGAGAGCGCGAATATCAGGGGCGGGGCCGCTCCGATGATCGCCAGGACCAAGTGGTCGAGGTGCAGGTCGTCGCCGATGAGCCCGATGATCGGCGACATCGACCCGACCGCCGTGCGCATCGTCAGCGCGACCAGCGCGACACCGACGAAGGCGAGGATGCGCCCCCGCGCCAGAGGTAGCTGCGCGGGGGTCGTCACCCATTCAGCCTACGACTGCGCGGGGACACTCCCGGCCCCGGCAGCGACCGCCCGCTCCTCCTC
>JBDSKH010000301.1:0-12927 GCA_039917005.1 Pseudolysinimonas sp. | reverse complement strand
CTCACGGAGAAACGCGCGTCGCCTGCCCTGACGTCGGGTCGACGACGTACTCGGACGGCAGCTCGCCGCCGTCGTATCCGGTGCATACGATCCCGCGGTCATTGATCGCGACGACCTTGAGATCGTCGTAGGCGATCTCTTCGGATCGCCATGCGACTCCCCCAGCGCCGACAGCGACGAGGACTCCTTCCGTGCAGAGCAAAAGCAGATCGTGCCGTTCGTCCTCGCGCCCACGGGCGGCCCCTGGCACCTCGACGAGCACCCGTCGCTCGACGACATCGACGACGTAGCCCGTCCAATCGGAGATGAAGGCGACCGCCGTCGGGATCGGCGTGCGCCACCAGTTCGGCGCCCCGATCGCGATGTCCCAGGACGGAGCGCCGCGCGGAGACAGCCGGAGCACCGCGCCGATGCGCGGAAGCGCGGGCGGGATCCGCTGGGGCGGCTCTCCGCCGTCGGCGGGGAACTCGGGATCGACCTCGACGCCGAAGCCGATCTCGAACATCCGGTCCCTACTTCTTGCCCTGATTCGCGACGGCGGCAGCACCGGCGGCGGCGGCCTCGGGATCGAGATAGGCGCCGGGCCCGGTCGGCATGAAGTCGTCGCCGAGTTCGTAGACGAGCGGGATGCCGGTCGGGATGTTGAGCTCGGCGATCTCGTCATCCGGGATCTCGTCGAGGTGCTTCACGAGCGCACGAAGCGAGTTGCCGTGGGCGGTCACGAGGACGGTGCCCTCGCGCAGGGAGGGGATGATGTCCGACTCCCAGTAGGGCAGCATCCGGTCGATCACGAGCTTGAGACTCTCGGTGCGCGGGAAGTCGGCGTCGGGGACGTTTGCATAGCGTTCGTCGCCGAACTGCGACCATTCGGCGTCGACCGCCAGGGGCGGCGGCGGCACGTCGAAGCTGCGGCGCCAGGTCATGAACTGCTCCTCGCCGAACTCGGCGAGCGTCTGGGCCTTGTCCTTGCCCTGCAGCGCACCGTAGTGCCGCTCGTTGAGGCGCCAGCTGCGCTTCACCGGGATCCACGCGCGGTCGGCACCGAGCAGCGCGATGTCGGCGGTCTGGATCGCCCTGGTCAGCACGCTCGTGTAGGAGATGACGGGCTTGAGTCCCGACCCGGCGAGCAGTTCGCCGGCCCGCCGCGCCTCGACCACGCCCTGGTCGCTGAGCCGCACATCCACCCATCCGGTGAACAGGTTCTTCTGGTTCCAGTCGGAGTTGCCGTGGCGGAGCAGGATGAGCGTGCTGGTCATGCCGTCAGCCTATCCACGCGAGAATGGCGGCATGAGCCGGCCGCAGGGACGCATCACCCGCGGCACCACCGGCGTGAACCGCCTGCGGCGCATCGACCGCTGGATCGCTGCGCAACCGCTGCTGCGGAGGACCGACGATCCCCTCGTCGTCGATCTCGGGTACGGTGCCTCGGCGACCACCGCCCTCGAGCTGCGAGACCGCCTCGCCCGGGTGCGCCCGGATGTGCGAGTGGTCGGCATCGAGATCGATCCGCAGCGGGTCCGGGATGCGACGGCCGCTACGCGGGACGGGGTCGCCTTCCGGCTGGGCGGCTTCGAGATCCCGACGGAGCGCCCTCCCGCGGTGATCCGGGCGCTGAACGTCCTGCGGCAGTACGAAGAATCCGAGGTGGCCGGCGCCTGGGCGACGATGACCGCGCGACTGCAGCCGGGCGGCCTTCTCGTCGAGGGCACCTGCAGCGAGCTCGGGCGGGTGGCGAGCTGGGTGGCGCTCGATGCATCCGGACCCCGCACCCTCACGATCTCCCTGCGTCTCGCAGGACTGGAAGCGCCGTCGATCGTCGCCGAGCGTCTCCCGAAGGCGCTCATCCATCACAACGTGCCGGGCGAGCGCATCCACGACCTGCTGGCTGAGGTCGACCGGCAATGGGCGATCGCGGCTCCCCTCGCGGTCTACGGCGGAAGCCAGCGCTGGATCGCGGTGGTCGAGGCCATCCGGACGGCGGGCTGGCCGGTACGTGACGGCCGCACTCGTTGGCGCCTCGGCGAACTCACCGTCGACTGGGCCGCCGTCGCCCCCGGCTAGAGCACGACCGACAGCAGGCACAGCGCCCCGGCCGCGAAGAACACCACCCACGCCAGGTGGCGACCCCGCGTCGCGATCAGCGGGAGCAGCCCGCTCACGATGAGCGTCCACCCGATCACGCTGACGATCACGTCGCCGGACGCGCCCAGCGCGAATGCGAGCAGGACGGCGGCGAACCCCAGCCCGAGGACCGAGGTCACATGCCACGCGAAACGAAGGGTCGCCGCACTGAACCGGGTCCCCCCGAAGAGCCTCGGCAGGTCGTCCCGGTGCGCGAGAGGGCCGATGAGCTTGCGCTCGCCGATGATCGAATGCCCGACGGCGAGGATCGCCATGAGTGCGGCTGCGACGTACAACACGCCGCGAACCTAGCACCGTGCCACGGTTAGACCTTCGGTAGCAGCGCCCGCGCGTCCTCGATGTCCATGCCGGTTCCGACGAGCAGATCGACGGTCAGCGGCCGCAGCAGCAGGAGGATCGACGAGTCGGCGACCCCCGCATCCGGCATCACGACCGCCGGATCGAGCCGGCGCGCCAGCCCGCTGAGCAGGGACTGCGCGGCTCCCGCGATCTGCGGGTCGTCCAGCTCCTCGCCGATGAGGCGGATGCCGGTCGCGACCTCGCCGATCACGCCGGCCAACGCGGGCCGCGGCTCTCCATCGCGCACGAGGAACTCGCAGCGGCGCGCGACGTGCCGCAGGTGCCGCGAGGTGAAGTCGGCGGCATGGAGCACGCGCTCATGACGCCGCAGTTCGGGGAGGTAGCGCCGCACCCACGGCGAGATGCGCGCGACCGAGACGGCGGTATCGAGCGTCGTCGCCCAGGCGTCGATCAGCGGCTGGGTGCGACGCAGCCTGCCCAGCGCGAGCTCGCCCGCCGCGGGCTCGGCGTCGGTCAGGCAGTCGACGACCGAGCCGAGCGACTCATCGAAGACCGAGAACAGGGTGCGTCCGTCGCGCAGCGCCGCGCTGCGGGGATCGCGCGGCAGCAGTGCGGTCACGAGCAGCGCGACGACACCGCCGACCAGGCCGTCGAGGCTGCGCTCGAACGGGCCCCCGTCGGGCGGGGGCAGAAGCATGACGAGGGCCGATGGCACCGCCGCCGCGACCGCGAATGCCGGGTTCGGCGAGAGGGCCCGGCCGATGATGAAGACCACGAGCAGTACGACGACGAGCTGCCACAGGCCGGTGCCGAGCCAGAGCGCGAGCACGTCGGCGAGCGCGATGCCGAGCAGGATGCCGAGCAGCGACTCCAGCACGCGGCGCGGCCGTGCGTCGCGGGTGAGCCCCAGCGAGTTGATCGTGACGGTCACGGCAAATAGCGGGAAGGCGTGGCCGAGCCCCCAGTGCGCGATCGCGTAGGCCGCAGCGACACCCGCAACGATCTGGACGATGGCGGGCAGCGACTCCCAGGCGCGACGCGCGGCCATCTTCGCGTCCAGACGACGCCGGATGCTGCGCTCGAGCTTGCGAAGCGCCTCACCCTCGGCCACGGCCGGGCCGCTATCGCTTGACCGCGCCGAGGCGCGGCAGCTTCGGGATGTCGGCCTCTGCCCCGGCGTCAGGCGGCACCACGAGCTCCTGGGCGGCGGCCACGACGGTGCCGTCCTCCGTCGCGACGGTGAACGTCGCGGCGGGGTCGGCGGAGCGCTTGACCACCGCGAGCGCGATCGGGCCGAGCTCGTGGTGCAGGCCCGCCGCGGTCACGCGCCCGACGACCGTGCCGGTGCCATCGGCCGACGGCGCCGACACCTCATCGCCCGCTGACGGGAGAACGCCGTCCGATCCGTCGAGATGAAGCATCACCAGCCGGCGGGGCGGATGGCCGAGGTTGTGCACCTTCGCGACCGTCTCCTGCCCGCGGTAGCAGCCCTTGGTGAGATGCACCGCCGATCGCAGCCAGTCGAGCTCGTGCGGGATGGTCGTCGCGTCGACCTCGGTCGCGGCACGCGGGCGCCAGGCCGCGATGCGGAGAGCCTCGAGCGCCAGAGTGCCGGCGGCGGGCACCGCGAGCAGCTCGCCGAGCCGGGATCGCTCCACCAGGGCCTCGCTGTAGTGCCAGCTCTTCCCGGGGTGCGCCGGCGTCGTCGCATACTGATGCCCGCCGGCGACAACAGCAGTCCACGGGTCGTGCCACACCAGCGGGATGCCGTGGGGCTCCGCGGTCGCCTGCAGAAGCGCCGCGGGGACCGGCGACCCGAGGGTGCCGACGGTCGCGAACTCTGCCGAGCGGTCGGCGACCTCGACGCGGAGCATGAACCGCATCCGGTCGAGGAAGGCGAGCAAGCCCGCACCGGTACCGGCGTCGAGAAGCAGCCAGGTGGTGGTGCCGTCGTCGAGGACCCGGGCAGCGAATTCGACGCGTCCGCTCGGATCGAGCAGGAGGGTCTCGGCCGATTCACCGGGCGCGAGGCCGGTGAGGCGCTGCGAGGTGAGGGAGTCGAGCCAGCTGAGGCGGTCCTCGCCCGAGACGGTGAGCACGTCGCGATCGGAGAGCATCACGATCGCCTCGCCTGCCTCGAGCACGCGCTGCTCGCCCACGGGGTTGCCGTAGTGGGCCGGCGGGTCGCCGACGGCGCCGGGACGGGCTTCGAGACGCGTCCCTTCGGGGCGCTCCTCAGCCAGCGGGTTATTCGACACGGGCCAACCTCCCCGAGGAGTGGGTGCGCAGGTCCTGCCCCAGCGCGGCGATGTCCCACGCCCACAACAGGTGATCGTCGACGAGGCCGTAGATGCGGGTCGCTGCGGCGTACTCCTTGGCGGTCGCGGTGCGCACCACGGCGTCGCTCGCGAGATCGATGCGCGGCCCGTCGACCTGGCCGAGGTAGATCTCGCTGACACCGCCGGGCTGGACGATCGACACCTCGATGTCGAACGCGCCGCGCTCGTTGCGCAGGGTCTCCACGGCCTCCGCGGTCGTGAAGGTGGGATCGGCCGTGGCGGGGAGCATGCCCGGTCCCTGGTCCCCCTCGCCGAGCGGACGCGACAACCGCCAGTACCCGATCTCCGAATAGAGGGGTGCGACCGGCGGAGCCTCCGTGCCAGGGTCGATCAGCCAGCTCGAGCTGACATACTGCATGTGCGGGGTGCCGTCGTGCGTAAACGCCACGCGCTGGCCGAATTCGCCCTCGCGGACCTCGTCACCCATGCGATAGCTGAGCACTCCCGTGCCCTCCCACACCCCGAGCAGCCACGAGAGCGGCACGATCTCGGCCGGCAACCCGGCGTCGAAGTCGAACATGCTCGTCAGTGCCCGCCGAACATCAGCGCTGACCTCGGAAGAGGTTGTACAGGACGACGATCGAGACGAAGCCGATCGACAGCGTCGCGAGCCCCAGGAGTCCGATGAAGAACAGTTCCAGGGCCAGCATCATGTCGCCCAGTCTAGCTAAGCGGCCACCGGGAACGCCGGATGCAGCACCTCGAGCACGACCGTAGCGACCAGCAGGATGACCAGCGCCCCGCCGATCGAGAAGATGATCCGGGTGACGGTCTCTTCCTTGCGCTGCAGCGTCAGCTGGATGGCGAACGTCAGCAGCGCGACCCCGGCCAGGACGACGGGCAACCAGGTCAGGTACGCGGGCCCGGCGAGGACCCCGACCGCTATCGCGGCGGCCAGGGTGACGAGCCAGACGGGCAGGATCGTGCGGGACACAGAGCCATGCTACGGCTGCGTAGACTGTGGGCCTGGCGTTTTGGAGGCCCTGTGGCGCAGCTGTTGATCCTGACCTCTGCGGTCGAGGGCGACATCCTGCCCGCGCTCGGCCTGCTCAGTCACCGCGTGCGCGCTATTCCGGCCGAACCCGCGGCGTTGATCAACGCCCCCGCCACCGACCTGATCTTCGTCGACGCACGCCAGGACCTGGCGAGCGCGAAGTCGCTCTGCAAGATCCTCAACACCACCGGCATCAACGTTCCGCTCGTGCTGGTGCTCACCGAAGGCGGCCTCACGGCGGTCTCGGCGGACTGGGGCGTGGATGACGTGGTGCTGGAATCGGCGGGTCCCGCCGAGCTGGACGCCCGCATCCGGCTCGTGATCGGGCGACTCGCGCAGGAGAAGTCCGGATCGAAGAAGATCCAGGCATCCGGCGTCGTCATCGACGAGGCCAGCTACTCGGCCAAGGTGCAGGGCCGCCCGCTCGACCTCACGTTCAAGGAGTTCGAGTTGCTGCGCTTCCTCGCGACCCACCCGTCGCGGGTGTTCACACGCGAGCAGCTGCTCAGTGAGGTCTGGGGCTACGACTACTTCGGCGGCACCCGCACCGTCGACGTGCACGTGCGACGCCTGCGCGCCAAGCTCGGCGATCTCGAGTCGCTGATCGGCACCGTACGCAACGTCGGCTACCGGTTCAACGTGTTCGAGGACGAGGACCGGCTGAGCCCGGTCAGCTGATTCCGCGCCTTCCCAGCGCCGATCGCACCTTCGACGCCGAGAAGCTCGACGTCGGCAAGGGGCTCGTCATCGCCATCAGGATCGTCGCGGTCTCGTCGAGCACGAAGGTCCCGCTGTGCTGCAACATCAGGAACACCCCGAGGCCGACGTCGGCGTGGCCGCCCCGCGAGGCGAAGACGTGTGCCGTGTCGCTCCCCACTCTTTTCTCGACGCCCGCGGCGGCCTCGGCGTCGCCCGGAGCGACCAGGATCAGGGCGGCGTCTCCGAGCTCTCCTGCCGTCGCCATCGCGACCAGCTTCTTCGAATGCGCGATGCAGATGGGGCAATCGCTGGCGCGCAGGAAGAAGATCACGGCCCGCCGCCCGTTGCGTGCCTCGTCGAGGGTGGTCATCCGGCCATGCGAGTCGACCAGTTCGATGTCGGTCATGCGGGTTCCGGTCGGGGGGACGATGGTCTGAGGCATAATTCACTCCTATCGGGCGGTGCCTCGAAATAGGCAACCTGCTTGCGTATATAGTCAAGCAAGTTGCCTAACTTTGTCAAGGGGGCTGCGTAATGGACGACCGGATCCTTCTCGACTTCGCCGCTGCCGCCCAGACCGACCTCGGTCAACTGCTGAACGCGGCGGCGCATCGGGTGACAGGCGATGTGCTGGCCCGGTTGCGGCAAGGTGGGCATCCCGACATCCGGCCGGCGTACCTCGCGGTCTTCGGAGGTCTGCAGCCCGGGGGCACCCGCATCACCGTGCTCGCGGAGCGGGCGGGGGTGACGCGCCAGGCGATGAGCGCGCTCGTTCGCGACGTCGAGGCCGTCGGGTACGTCACGTCGGGGCCGGATCCCGCTGACGGCCGCGCCGTGCTCGTCCGCCTGACACCGCGCGGTGTGACGTTCTGCGTCGACGCGCTGGCGATGTCCGATTCGGTGACGAACGACATCGTGCAAGCGCTCGGCGACCCGCGAGTGGACGCGTTGCGCCTGGCGCTGCGTGACATCGGCGCAAACCCTGCCGACCCGCGATGACAGGATGGCGGGATGACCGGCGGACTGCTGGGACGGGGCGCCCGATCATGAGCTATGACTGGGCCATCGAGCTGTAACCTCCCGGCCATCCGAGCAGTGGCAGGATAGGGCGATGGAGAGCAACAGCCCGCTCGGCGACGCGACGATCGCCGCCGATCTGCTCGACGACGACGAGGCGGACCCGGAGTTCGTCGACGACTCGACCCTGCCCGCCGACCGCTTCCTCGACCGCGAGTTGAGCTGGCTCGCTTTCAACCAGCGCGTGCTCGAGTTGGCAGAAGACGACACCGTCCCGATCCTCGAGCGCGCGAACTTCCTGGCCATCTTCGCCTCCAATCTCGACGAGTTCTTCATGGTGCGGGTGGCAGGACTCAAGCGCCGCATCGCCACCGGTCTCGCAGTCCCAACCAACGTCGGCCGCGCCCCGCTCGACGTGCTCGCCGACATCGGCGCTAAGGCCCACGAGCTACAGAACCGACACGCACGGGCTTTCGGCGAACTGCTGAAGCCCGCTCTCGATGAAGCGGGCGTGCATATAGAGGCGTGGAGCGACCTCGAGCAGGCCGACCGCGACCGCGTCGACGAGATCTTCTCCACGCAGATCTTCCCGGTGCTGATGCCGCTCGCGGTCGATCCGGCGCACCCGTTCCCCTACATCTCTGGGCTGTCTCTCAACCTCTCGATCCGGGTCCGCAATCCGAAGACCGGCAAGGTCGAGATCGCGCGCCTCAAGATGCCGCAGAACCTGGCGCGCTTCGTGAAGCTTCCGGATGACAAGAGCGGCCGCCTGCGCTTCATCCCTCTCGAAGACCTCATCTCCAATCACCTCGATGAGCTCTTCCCGGGGATGGAGATCCTCGAGCACCACGAGTTCCGCGTCACGCGCAACGAAGACGTCGAGATCGAGGAGGACGACACCGAGAGCATCATCCAGGCGCTCGAGAAGGAGCTGCTGCGCCGCCGCTTCGGACCGCCGATCCGACTCGAGATCAGTGACGATATGGACGACGTAACGCTCGGCCTTCTGATGCAGGAGCTCGACATCACCGAGCAAGAGGTCTATCGGCTCCCGGCGCCGCTCGACCTGGGCGTCCTCTTCGAGCTGCAGCGCATCGACCGACCCGATCTGATGTTCACGAAGCAGGTTCCGACGACGAGCGTGAGCCTGCTGCCGAGCGACCCAACCGAGAAGCCGAACGTCTTCGCTTCGATCGCGCGCGCAGACATCCTGCTGCACCACCCCTATGAATCGTTCGCGACGAGCGTGCAGGCATTCCTAGAGCAGGCGGCAACCGATCCCGACGTGCTCGCCATCAAGCAGACGCTCTACCGCACGAGCGGTGACAGCCCCATCATCGATTCGCTGATCGCTGCGGCCGAGGCGGGCAAGGCCGTGCTGGTGCTGGTCGAGATCAAGGCCAGATTCGACGAGCAGGCGAACATCTCCTGGGCGCGCAAGCTCGAGAAGGCCGGCGTGCACGTCGTGTACGGCATGGTCGGACTGAAGACGCACTGCAAGCTCGCCCTGGTGGTGCGCCAGGAGCGCGGCGGCCTCAAGCACTACAGCCACATCGGAACGGGAAACTACAACCCCAAGACCAGCCGCATCTATGAAGACCTTGGGCTGCTGACGGCGGATGACCAGGTCGGAAAAGACCTGACGCGATTGTTCAATGAGCTGTCGGGCTACGCGATCGAAAAGAAGTTCAAGCGGCTACTCGTCGCTCCGCTCCACCTGCGCAAGGGCTTGATCAAGCGCATCGCTACTGAGGCCGCGAACGCTCGCGATGGCAAGCCGAACGGCATCCGGCTCAAGGTCAACTCGATGGTGGACGAGACGATCATCGACGCGCTCTACAAGGCCAGCAAGGTTGGCGTGCCGATCGACATCTGGGTGCGCGGCATCTGCTCCCTTCGTCCGGGTGTCGAGGGGCTGAGCGAGACGATCCGGGTGCGGAGCACCCTGGGCCGCTACCTCGAGCACTCGCGGATCTTCTCGTTCGCGAACGACGGCGACCCACAGGTCTTCATCGGCAGCGCCGACATGATGCACCGCAACCTCGACCGCCGGGTCGAGGCGCTGGTCCGGCTTGTCCGGCCCGAGCACTTGACCGAGCTCGAGAACCTGTTCGAAGCGGGGATGTCCGGGGACACGTCGTCGTGGTGGCTCGCCACCGACGGCGAATGGATCCGGCACGATCGTGATGAGAACGGCAGGGCGTTGCGCGATCTCCAGGGCCGCCTGATGTCCCAGATCGGTTCGCGCAAGCGCGGAGCAACTCGGTGACAGCACCGGTGCTCGCCGCCGGCGCCGTGTGCTGGAAGGTGACCGCTAAGGGCAACCTCAAGATCCTCGTCGTGCACCGAACCCAGCACCGGGACGTGTCGCTGCCGAAGGGCAAGGTGGACCCCGGCGAGACGCTGCCCGAGACCGCCGTCCGCGAGATCGCCGAGGAGACCGGGCTCGTCATCGGCCTCGGTCCACCCCTTGGGGTTGTCGAGTACCAGCTGCCGAACGGCCGCGACAAGGTCGTGTACTACTGGTCGGCCGAGGTTTCCCCGCTCGCCATCGCGAACTCGACCTTCGCCTCGAACGATGAGATCGAGAGCCTTACCTGGATGAAGCTCGACACGGCGCGCGCGAGCCTCAGCTATCCGCACGACGTCGACATCGTCGACCGATTCGTCAAACTGTACGAGCTAGGCCGGGCGCGCACCTTCGCGATCATCGCCCTCCGTCACGGTAAGGCCATGCCGCCGGACGACTGGGACGGCCCCGACGCGACCCGCCCGTTAATCCAGCGTGGTGTCGATCAAGGGGCAAGCGTCGCCCTCGGGATCGCGGCCTACAGACCGGCCGCTCTCCTTTCCTCCCCGGCAGTGCGCTGCATGAGCACGATCGCCCCTACCGCTCGCATCACAGGCCTCGACGTCACCGAGGTCGACGGCATCAGCCAGGATGCCTACTCGAGGAACAGCGACCGGGTTGCCCGGATCGTGCACTACGCCCTCGAAAACGCCCAGAGCACGGTTCTCTGCAGCCACGGTCCCGTGCTGCCTCAGATCATCGCCGCCGTCGCTGACGCGACTGGCGGTTTCGCGGGGGAGTTGAGCCGCGCGTCCTCCCTGTCGACGGGGGAGTACGCCGTGCTGCACATCCCCGTCGCCCATCCAGAAACCGGCATCGTCGCGGTCGAGGTGCATTCCCCTACGGCCTGATCGTTCGGGTCTCGTTCACCTCCCGTTCACCGTTCCCGTCGAGGGTCGTCACGCACCGTTCGTACCTTGTGAGCGGGTTCGCCTTCGAGCCCGACCCCCACAATCAGAATTTCCGAAGGGAAAACACACAGTGAAGACCACTCGCTTTGGCGCAATCGCTGCCATCGCTCTCGCAGGAGCATTCGCTCTCGCATCGTGTGCCGCCAATGAACCGGGCAGCGACGACGAGACTCCCAGCACGCTGTCCGGCACCCTGACCGGCGCCGGCTCGTCTGCACAGGGCTCCGCGCAGGAGGCATGGGTGGCCGCGTTCCAAACGGCCAACCCCGACGTGACCATCAACTACGACCCCAGCGGCTCGGGTGCCGGTCGCGAGACCTTCATCGCCGGCGGGTCCGACTGGGCCGGGTCCGACTCGGCGCTGAACGACGACGAGCTCGGTGGCGCCTTCGCCGCCTGCGCTGCCGACACCAAGGCCATCGATGTCCCGACCTACATCTCCCCCATCGCGGTCATCTACAACGTCGACGGCGTCGACGAGCTGAACCTCGACGCGGAGACGCTCGCTCACATCTTCAAGGGCGACATCACCACGTGGAACGACCCGGCGATCGCCGCGCTGAACGACGGCGCGACGCTTCCGGACCTCGCCATCACCGCGGTCCACCGCTCGGACGACTCGGGTACGACGAAGAACTTCACCGACTACCTGAACAAGCTGGTCCCCGAGGTCTGGGATGCTCCGGCCGCCGACCCGTTCCCGTACCAGACCGGTGAGGGCGCGCAGGGCACCTCGGGTGTCGTCGACGCCGTGACCAACGGCACCGGCACCATCGGCTACGCCGACGCGTCGAAGGCCGGCGACCTGGGCGTCGCGAAGATCAAGGTCGGCGACGAGTTCGTCGCCTACACGGCGGAAGGCGCGGCGGCCGTCGTCGCCGACTCGCCGCTGGTGGACGGCCGTGAGGCCAACGACCTGGCGTTCGCGCTCGACCGCAAGACGACCGACCCGTCGCACTACCCGCTCGTCCTGGTCTCGTACAGCATCATCTGCACCG
The DNA here is from genome assembly GCA_039917005.1 of Pseudolysinimonas sp. Taxonomy (GTDB): domain Bacteria; phylum Actinomycetota; class Actinomycetes; order Actinomycetales; family Microbacteriaceae; genus JBDSKH01. The sequence goes on along the minus strand of JBDSKH010000301.1, from coordinate 1,177 downwards.
AGTACCTCGACCCGGCGCAGGGCGAGCTCGTGAAGGCGTACATCTCGTACATCACGAGCGCCGAGGGCCAGCAGGTCGCGGCCGACTCGGCCGGTGCAGCACCTCTTTCGGATGACCTGCAGGCCAAGGTCGCCGAGGCACTCAGCACCATCAAGTAACACCGTTCCAGCTCTGTCGGGCTGCGCTCCCCGTGCATGTTGCACGGGGGGTCGCAGCCCGACAGACTGAGCGCAGCCCGCCACCCCGACCCACCCCTCCCATCGAGCAGGACGACAGCGAGCAATGACGACAGCCCCGGCCCGGATCAGCGCGAAACAGCGTCCTGCCGACCGCATCTTCCGCGGATCCGCTACTTTCGCGGGCAGCCTCATCCTCGTCATCCTCGCCGCTGTCGCGATCTTCCTCATCGCGCAGAGCATCCCGGCGTTCGCCGTCGATCCGGCAGAGATCAAGGGCGAGCCGGCGAGCTTCTGGCACTACGTGGGCCCCTTGGTCTTCGGCACCGTCTGGGCAGCCGCGATCGCCCTCGTGATCGCCGTCCCACTGTCGATCGGCATCGCCCTCTTCATCTCTCACTACGCTCCGCGGCGGCTCGCGCAGGGCCTCGGCTACGTCATCGACCTGCTGGCTGCGGTGCCGTCGGTCGTCTTCGGTCTCTGGGGTGGAGGTGTCCTCGCGCCGGCGATCCAGCCCGCCTACAGCTGGCTCGCCAAGAACGCCAGCTGGTTCCCGATGTTCGCTCCCGAGTCGGCCGAGCCGGGCTCGGGCATCGCGACGGTCTCCGGGACGGGCCGCACCATCCTGACGGTCGGCATCGTGCTGGCCGTCATGATCCTCCCGATCATCACGGCCCTCTGCCGCGAGATCTTCCTGCAGACGCCGAAGCTCCACGAGGAGGCCGCACTCGCCCTCGGGGCCACCCGGTGGGAGATGATCCGAGTCGCCGTGCTCCCGTTCGGCCGCTCGGGCATCGTGTCGGCGTCGATGCTCGGACTCGGCCGCGCGCTTGGCGAGACGATGGCCGTCGCCATGGTTCTGTCGCCCGCCGCAGTCATCAGCTTCGTTCTCACCAGCTCGCAGAACCCCTCGACCATCGCATCCAACATCGCTCTGAACTACCCCGAAGCGCACGGCGTCGGGGTCAACGTGCTGATCGCCACCGGCCTCATCCTGTTCG
>JBDSKH010000300.1:0-7375 GCA_039917005.1 Pseudolysinimonas sp. | reverse complement strand
TGACGGCCGCGTCGTAGGCGGCCAGTTCGACCCGCGCGTTGTTGAGGTAGTGCGCGACGACGTCGTCGCCGAACGCCGCCTTGGCGACCTCCGATCCCTCGAACAGCTCGGTGGCCGCACGCAGCGTCGACGGCACGCGGGGCCCGGTCGAGGCGTATCCGTTGCCCGTCAGCATCGGCTCGAGCTCGAGCTTGTTCTCGATGCCGTGCAGCCCGCCCGCGATGATCGCCGCCACCGCGAGGTACGGGTTCACATCGCCCCCGGGCACCCGGTTCTCGACGCGCAGCGACGGCCCGTGGCCGACGACCCGCAGAGCGCAGGTGCGGTTGTCGAGACCCCACGCGACGGCGGTGGGCGCGAAGCTGCCCCCGACGTAGCGCTTGTAGGAGTTGATGTTCGGGGCGAAGAACAGGGTCAGCTCGCGCATGGTGGCCAGCAGGCCGGCGGTCCAGTGCTCCATGAGCTTCGAGAACCCGTACTCGCCGTCGCCGGCCATGACGGCCTTGCCCTTCGAATCGCGCACCGACAGGTGGATGTGGCAGCTGTTGCCTTCGCGCTCGTTGAACTTGGCCATGAAGGTCAGCGCCTTGCCGTGCTGATCGGCGATCTCCTTCGCGCCGTTCTTGTAGATCGTGTGGTTGTCGCAGGTGGCCAGCGCCTCGGTGTACTTGAAGGCGATCTCCTGCTGGCCGAGGTTGCACTCGCCCTTGACCCCCTCGCAGTACATGCCGGCGCCCTCCATGCCGAGGCGGATGTCGCGCAGCAGCGGCTCCATGCGGGTGGATGCCAGGACGGCGTAGTCGATGTTGTAGTCGGACGAGGGGGTGAGGCCGGTGTAACCCTTCGCCCAGGCCTCGCGGAACGTGTCGTCGAACACGATGAACTCGAGCTCGGTGCCGACGAAGGCCGTCAGGCCCGCCTTCTCCAGGCGCGCCAGCTGGGTGCGCAGCACCTCACGCGGGCTCTGGATCAGCGGCTCGTCGCTCGTGCTGGTCAGGTCGGCCATCAGCATCGCCGTTCCGGGCAGCCACGGGATGAGGCGGAGGCTGTCGAAGTCGGGCTTCAGCACCATGTCGCCGTAGCCGGTCTCCCAGCTGGAGAGCGTGTACCCGCCGACGGTGTTCATCTCGACGTCGACGGCGATCAGGTAGTTGCACGCCTCGGCACCGTGGGCGGCCACCTCATCCTGGAAGAGCCGCGCCGACACCCGCTTTCCGACCAGGCGGCCCTGCATATCGGGGAAGGCCAGGAGCACCGTGTCGATCTCGCGCTTGTCGATGAGAGCGTTCAGCTCGTCGAGGGTCAGGTTCCCTGAGCGGACGCCCATGTGCTCTCCATTCGGTGGATTCCGACCATTACACACCATCGGCGCGCGAGGAAGTCCCGCAACTGTAACGAGTCGTTTACACCCAAAGGTAGACACGGAGTACCAATGAGCGCCATTCTCTCTTTCAAGCGTGGACGCCGTCGTTCTGGCTGCAGTCCACCGTCCCCCCTGGAAAGGACTGGAATGTCAGACACCAAGAAGGCCGGAGGCGCGACCTATACGGCTGCCGGCGCGGGCTACTTCGAAAAGCGCAGCCTCAAGCGCACGGCGGGAGTGTGGGGCCTCTGGGGCCTCGGCATCGCCGCGGTCATCTCGGGCGACTTCTCGGGATGGAACTTCGGCATCGGGTCCGCCGGCTTCGGCGGAATGATCATCGCCTTCGTGATCGTCACGATCATGTATTTCGGGATGCTGTTCTCGATCGGTGAGATGGCCGCCGCCCAGCCGCACACCGGTGGCGCCTACTCGTTCGCGCGAGCGGCCATGGGTCCGTTCGGCGGATTCATCACCGGACTCGCCGAGACGATCGAGTACGTCGCGACCACCGCGGTGATCGTCTACTTCTCGGCGTCGTACCTCGACGGCGTCACGAGCGGCCTGATGGGCTTCAGCCTCGTCGACCAGGGTCTCGCGTGGATCTGGTGGATCGTCCTGTACCTGATCTTCATCGCGCTCAACTCGGCCGGTGCCGCCGTATCGTTCCGGTTCGCGCTGATCATCTCGTTCATCTCGCTGGCGATCCTCGCGATCTTCGTGATCATGGCGTTCGCCGCGAACGCGGTCGACTTCTCGAGCCTGTGGGACATCGAGCCGACCGAGGGCAACACGACGTTCCTGCCGTTCGGCTCGTTTGCGATCCTCGGCGCGCTGCCGTTCGCGATGTGGTTCTACCTCGGCATCGAGGAGCTGCCGCTGGCTGCCGAGGAGGCGCACAACCCGGCGAAGGACATTCCGAAGGCCGGCATCGTGGGCCTGATCACCCTGGTCATCTCGGGCGTCATCGTGCTGTTCGTGAACACGGCCGTCACCGGTGCGTCGGCGATGGGCGGCTCGCTCGAGCCGCTGCTCGACGGGTTCCGCGCGTTCCTGCCGCCGGAGGTCGCGGCACTGCTCGCGGCGTTCGCGCTGCTGGGCTTGCTCGCGTCGCTGCAGGGCATCATGTTCGCCTACGGGCGCAACATGTACTCGCTGTCGCGGGCCGGCTACTACCCGAAAGCGCTCTCGCTGACCGGCAAGCGGCAGACGCCGTACGTCGCGCTCATCGTCGGCGCCGTGATCGGATTCGTCGCGCTGGTCGTGGTGGATGCGACGGGTGGATCTGGCAGCCCTGCCGGCGCGATCGTGCTGAACATCGCGATCTGGGGTGCGGTGCTGTCGTACCTGCTGCAGATGGTGTCGTTCGTCATCCTGCGTCGCAAGTTCCCGAACGCGTCGCGTCCGTACAAGAGCCCGCTCGGAATCGGTGGAGCGGTCGTGGCGGGCATCATCGCCGCCGCGACCTTCATCGGATTCCTGCTGATCCCGACGTTCCTGCCGGCGATCATCGCGATCGCGGTGGTCTACGTGGTCGCGGTCATCCTGTTCGCGCTCATCGGGCGGCACGGTCTCGTCCTCTCGCCCGAGGAGGAATACGCGATCAGCGGCGGCATGCACGGCGACCCGCAGAAGGAGGGCTACGACGCCATGGAGGGTGAGGTCTTCGGCAAGGGCGACAAGCCCAAGAAGTAGTCGCTAAGACCTGAGAGCCCCGTCTGGCTTGCGCCGGGCGGGGCTCTCGTTCGTTTCCACCTCAGCGATCCATACTGGGTACGTGCCCAGTGACGCGGAAGAGATCGCCCAGCTCAAGCTCGAGGTCGCGCGCCTCGGCCGACTCGTCGAGGGGCTGTACATCCGCCTCGACGGGGTCGCGCCGGACGGCACGGTCGACGTGAACGCTGAACCGCCCGCCGACGTCGTCGACGCCCTGCGCGCCGGCAACGTCCTCGAGGCCATCAGGCTGTGGCGCGGCTACACCGGCCTCGGTCTCGCCGAGGCGAAGAACGAGGTCGAGCAGCTGCGAGCGCGCCTCGGCCTGTAGCGCCGCAGCAGCGTCGGCGCCCTACGGCACCACGTTGTGGTTGCGGCTCAGCAGGTTGCCGGGATCGTAGGTGCGCTTGATCTCGCGCAGCCGCTTCAGCGTCGCGGGCGGATAGATCAGCGCCGTCATGTCCGCGTCGGCCTCCTGCGCGAAGTTGCCGTAGGTGCCGGCCGTGAAGGGCTGCACCGGCTTCCACGCCCCGTGGACCCCCTCGATCAATTCGCGCGGTGAGTCCGGCGGCAGGAACGCCGCCAGCAGGAGCATGACCTCGGCGTCGCGGTGCGCCCATGCGGTCGCATCCGCGGGGACGCGGTTGAACGCCCCGCGCAGGTAGCGCACCATGAGGACGCCGGCGGCGAGGGATGCGTGCGCCGCGACGATCGCGTCGACCGCCGCATCGCCCAGGTCGGCCGCGAATCCGTTGTCGCCGGTGATCGTCGGCGTCGGGCCGTCGAACGGGTGCGGGTCCTCGAGGGCGTCGACGTAGTCCTTCACGGCGACGTCTTCGCTGCGGTAGCCGGGCAGCGCCCGCAGCTTCGCCAGCTGCGCCTCGGGAGCGGCGAGATCACGCCCGGGGTGCAGGACGATCACCTGTGCCGACGCATCCATGCCCGGTCCCATCGCCGGCATCACCATGAAGGTCGCGTTGAACTGCTCGGGCGCCTCGCGCATGACATCGCGCCAGCCCTTGAGAACGTCGGCCGCCGCCTCGGGCGCGAAGACCAGAGTTCCGAAGACGACCCCGTCGAGGGGGTGCGCCTCGAAGACGAATGTGGTGACGACGCCGAAGTTGCCGCCCCCGCCGCGCAGCGCCCAGAACAGATCGGGGTTCTCGTCCGCGCTCGCCGTGACGAATTCGCCCGACGCGAGCACGACCTCCGCGGCGACCAGGCTGTCGAACGCCAGCCCGTACTGCCGCACCAGCCAGCCGACCCCGCCCCCGAGCGTGAGCCCGCCGACGCCGACGCTCTTGGTGTCGCCAGAGCTCAGCGCGAGGCCGTGCGGCGCGAGCGCCTTGGCGACGTCACCCCAGAGCGCCCCGCCTCCGACGCGGACCGTCGTGCCGTCGACCTCGACGCTGGTGAAGTTCGACAGCTCGATCACGAGTCCGCCGTCGATGTCGAAATGCCCGCTGCCGTGGCCGCCGCTGCGGACCGCGACGCCGATGCCCTCGGCCGCCGCGAACCGCAACGCCTCGCCGACCTCCTCGGGGGTCGACGGCCGGACCACCGCGACCGGTTCGCCCGACGGCGGATAGATCGGCGGGTTGGCGCCCCATTCGTCGTCTCCCGCGAGCACCGCAGTGCCGGCCCGTCCATCGCGCAGTTCGTCGATCATCTGGCTCGATTCCTCTCGTCGGCCTCGTGGGCCGGATTTCACAATGTGGACAGCGTAAACAACCCCGCCGACATCCGGAAGGTGGTCACCCCTTCCTGACGACGCAGACCGGTCGGATGTCAGGTGCCCGAGCGCAGGACCACGCCCGTCGCCGCAGGGGTGCGCACCCCATCCCGCAGCGCGTATTCGCCGTTGACGAGCACGTCGACGATGCCGGCGGCCGGTAGGCGGGGCTCGGCGAACGTCGCGCGATCGATCACCTTGCCGGCATCGAAGAGCACGAGGTCGGCGACCGCGCCCTCGCGGATGACGCCGCGGTCCGTCAGGCCGAGCCGACGGGCGGGCGTCCCCGCGAGGTGACGGACGCACTCCTCGAGCGTCAGCACCCCGAGTTCGCGCGTGTAATGGCCGAGGTACCGCGCGAAGGTGCCCCAGGCACGTGGATGCGGCCGGCCGCCGACCAGGATCCCGTCGCTCCCCGCACAGTGCTCTGCGTGCTGCATGATCGCGCGCACGTTGTCCTCGTCGCCGACATGCATCAGGATGCCGGTGCCGAGCCGGTCGACGCGCATCAGTTCCAGAGCAGCGGACGTCGCATCCATGCCGCGCAGGTCGGCCCACTCGGCGACCGTACGGCCGACGGCGGGCTCGAGCTCGGGATCGCCGACCCCCGAGATCTGGATCGCCGACCAGTCGACGACCTCTCCATGCGCCCCGTCGGAGCCGGTCACGTCGAGCGCCTCGCGCATGCGCTCCAGCTGTGCGGCGTCGTCCAGCCTCGCGAGCGTCTCGTCCGGTCCGCCGGCGTGCGCCCATCCCGGCAGCAGGGCGGCAAGGGTCGTCGATCCCGGCAGGTACGGGTAGGTGTCGAGGGTGATGTCCGCGCCGGTGGCGAGGGCGTCGTCTATCAGCGAGAGCAACTCGGCGGCACGACCTTGGTTCGCGGCGAAGTTCATGGTGGCGTGGGTGAGATGCACGGGGCACCCGGTGCGCATGCCGATGCCGATGACCTCCGCGAAGGCATCGAGCGCACCGCGGCCGTACCCGCGGGTGTGCGGCGCCCAGTATCCGCCCAGGTCGCCCACGACGACGCACAGGGCCTCGAGCTCCCGCGTGCTCGCGAACATCCCGGGCGTGTACGTCAGGCCGCTCGACATGCCCACCGCCCCGGCTGTCAGTCCGTCGGCGAGCAGGCCCCGCATCCGGTCGACCTGGGCGGCTGTCGCCGGACGGTCCTCGCTGCCGACGGTCAGCAGGCGCAGGTTGCCCTGCGGAACGAGGTACGCGGCGTTCGTGCCGAGCGGGGTCAGGTCGAGCTGGCGGAGCAGACCCGCGACGTCGCGCCAGCGGAATACGCCACCGGGCAGGTCGCCGTTCCATCCCGCGATCTGCCGGCGGATCAGCGCCAGCGTCGCGTCGTCGACCGGGGCGTAGGCGAGGCCGTCCTGGCCGATGACCTGGGTCGTGACCCCCTGTGAGACCTTCGCCTCCTGGGCCGGATCGGAGAGAAGGGCGAGATCGGCGTGGGCGTGCATGTCGATGAATCCGGGCGAGAGGACGAGCGCAGAAGCGTCGACGACACCGGCGGGTTGAGCAGCCGCAGCCCGGCGTGTCGAAACCCCGGATGCGGCCCCGCGGTCGCGTTCGATCCGTGCGATGCGCTCGCCGGCGACCGTGACATCGGCCGTGTAGCGCGGAGCGCCGGTGCCGTCGACGACGGTCACTCCCTCGAACCGGATCACCTCTCCACGGTAGCGCCGGCCCTCGCTAGCGTGGGTGCATGACTCTCAAGCATCGTGTCGAGACCACGCTCGCCCCCGCTCCGCTCCCCCAGTTCTCGCAGGGGGTGCGCAAGGGCCCGCTGCTGCAGGTCGCCGGGCAGGTCGGCGTCGATCCGGCCACCGGCGAATACGTGGGCGACGACGTGGGCAGCCAGACCCTCCAGGTGCTGAAGAACATCAACGCGATCATCGAGGCGGGAGGCGGCACGTTCGACGACGTCATCTCCCTGCGGGTGTATCTGCGCGACAGCGGGGACTTCGCCGCCATGAACACGGCCTACGACGCGTTCGTCCCCGCGCACACGCCGAGCGGGGTCCTTCCGGCGCGGACGACAGTGGTCGTCGGCTTCGCCGTGCCGCAGATCGCGGTCGAGATCGACGCGTTCGCGGCGCTCGCCGGGTAATCGGTAGAGTGCCGGGATGAGCGACCTCGACCCCCTCGCAACCATCGATCTCACCGGCGGTCCCGACGAGACACCGGTCGCCAAGGTCGGTCGCGTGATCGGCGGTGTCGTGCTGCTGATCCTGGGCGGTGCGTTCGCGATCGGGTCCTTCGCCGTCTACGTCGCCGGCGCGTTCATCCCCGGCATGGGCGACTGGCAGGAGCTGCTCGGTGACGGGCTGCTCTACGCCGCGATCATCGGCTTCGTCATCGCCGTCACCGGATTCGAGCTGGTACGCCGCAGCCGCAAGTCTCGCAAGGCCGCGGAGGCCGCAGAGGCCGCCGCCGTGATGACGAAGCTGAAGGCCGCGGGCGTCTACGACGGCACGTCGACTCCCCGGACCATCGCGCAGGCGATGGATGACACGGCCGATGGTCTGGGCGACCTGACCGGCGGCACGACCGGTATC
>JBDSKH010000299.1:0-4186 GCA_039917005.1 Pseudolysinimonas sp. | reverse complement strand
GCTCCGTGCACGAGGCTCGTCCGACTCGGCTGGCTCCCAGAATCAGCGGCCGCACGACAAAGGCCCCGGACCAGTGATCCGGGGCCTTCGAGACTCACGTGCGCGAGGGGGGACTTGAACCCCCACGCCCTTTCGGGCACTAGCACCTCAAGCTAGCGCGTCTGCCATTTCCGCCACCCGCGCGAGTCGGTACGCCACGAGGACGACCGAGGATAGACATTATCAGACCCGCGATAGCGTGAACGCATGGCCGAACCCGCGCTCGAAGACACGGCACGTATCGCGCGGGACCTGATCCGCTTCCAGACCGTCAACTGGGGCGGCGGCAAGTCGAACGGCGAGACCGATGCCGCCGAATACATCGCGGCCGAACTCACACGCCTGGGGCTCAGCCCGCAGCTCTTCGAATCGGCGCCTGGGCGCACCTCGCTCGTCGCGCGCGTCGAGGGCGCCGACCCCTCCCGCCCCGCTCTCGTCCTGCACGGCCACCTGGATGTCGTGCCGGCCATGGCAGACGACTGGAGCGTCGATCCATTCGCCGGCGAGATCCGCGACGGGATGCTGTGGGGCCGCGGCGCCGTCGACATGAAGGACATGGACGCCATGATCCTGACCGCGCTGGGCGACATCTTGGGCGCGGGGGAGCGGCCGCCCCGCGATATCGTCGTCGCCTTCTTCGCCGACGAGGAGAACGGCGGCGTCTACGGATCGCACTGGATGATCGACAACCATCCGGAGCTGTTCGCCGGCGCGACGGAGGCGATCAGCGAGGTCGGCGGGTACTCGATCGATGTCGGCGGCACGCGTGCCTACCTGCTGCAGACGGGCGAGAAGGCACTGGTCTGGATCAAGCTGACGGCGCGGGGCACCACGGCGCACGGATCCCGGGTGATCCCCGACAATGCCGTCACCAAGCTCGCTCGGGCGGTGCTCGCGATCGGCGAGCTCGAATGGCCGCTGCACCTGACGAGCACGACGACCGCCCTGCTCGCCGAGCTCCGGGCGATGCTCGGGCCGGACTTCAGCGAGGATCCCACCGCCATCGTGGATGCCACGGGCACCGCCGCAGGATTCCTGCGGGCCACGCTGCGGGTGACATCCAATCCGACGGCGATCGATGCGGGCTACAAGCACAACGTGATCCCCGATCGCGCGGAGGCGCTCATCGACCTCCGCCCGTTCGCCGGCCAGGAGGACGAGGTGCTGGCCCGTATCCGCGACGTCATCGGCGACGAGATCGAGCTGACCGTCGTGCACCACGACATCGGGCTCGAGGTGCCGTTCGAGGGCACGCTCGTGGATGAGATGGTCGCCGCGCTCGGGCGGCACGACCCCGGCGCCCCCGTTCTGCCCTATCTGATGAGCGGCGGCACGGACAACAAGGCGCTCAGCAAGCTGGGGATCACGGGCTATGGATTCGCGCCGCTTCAGCTGACGCCTGACCTGGACTTCCCGGCGATGTTCCACGGCATCGACGAGCGGGTGCCGCTGTCGGCCCTCTCCTTCGGCCGCGCCGTGCTGGGGGATCTGCTCCGGCACTGCTGACGGCGTGCCGGAAGGCCCGCGCAGATGGTGTTGGATAAGTCTCCGTGGACTTTCTCGAGGCGATCATCCTCGGCCTCGTGCAGGGGCTGACCGAATTCCTCCCCATCTCATCCAGCGCGCACCTTCGCATCGTCGGTGAACTGGCGGCGTGGGGCGACCCTGGCGCCACGTTCACCGCCATCACGCAGCTGGGCACCGAGGTCGCCGTGATCATCTACTTCCGCCGCGAGATCGTCCGGATCATCTCGAAATGGTTCCGTTCGCTCGGTGCTCGTGGCGGCCGGCGCTCAGCCGGTGTGCAGAAGGGCGACCCCGATGTGCGGATGGGGTGGCTGATCATCGTCGGCACCGTCCCGATCGTGATCGTCGGCTTCCTGCTGCAGGACACCATCCGCACGGCGTTCCGCTCGCTCTGGCTCGTGGCGATCGTTCTCATCGTCTTCGGCCTGCTGCTCGGCCTCGCCGACTGGCTCGGCCGCAAGACCAAGGCCCAGGAAGACATCAGCTACCGGGACGGCATCCTGATCGGCCTGGCGCAGATGCTCGCGCTGGTTCCGGGCGTCTCACGCTCGGGTGCGTCGACGAGCGCCGGCCTCGCCCTCGGATACGAGCGCCCGGCAGCTGCGCAGTTCTCGTTCCTCCTCGCGGTGCCCGCGGTATTCGGGGCCGGGCTCTACGAGACCTATACGGCCCTCACCTGCGATCCGGTCGCCGACAAGGCCGAGGGATGCGGGATCGGCTACGGGATGCCGGAGACGGTCGTGGCGACGCTCGTCGCGTTCGGCGTTGGCCTGGCGGTCATCGCGTTCCTGATGAGCTACATCAAGAAGCGCTCGTTCCTGCCGTTCGTGATCTACCGCCTGCTGCTCGGCGGCGGGCTCATCGTGGCGCTGTCGCTGGGGATCATGCAGCCGTAGGACGGCTCAGCGGTCGCGGGCCGGCCCGGCGCGGCCGTCACGGCCATCCCGTCCGTCGCGGCCGTCACGCCGTCGCAGGTAGCGCTCGAACTCCTCGGCGATCGCCTCGCCGCTCGCCTCGGGGGAGTCGACCGTGTCGCGCGCCTGCTCCAGCTGAGCGATGTAGGCGGCCATGTCGTCGTCGTCGTTGGCGAGGGCGTCGATCCCGCTCTCCCAGGCGGCGGATTCCTCGAGCAGGTCGCCACGGGCGACTTCCAGGTCGACGAATTCCTCGAGCCGCTCGATGAGCGCGAGCATCGCCTTCGGGCTCGGCGCATTGTGCACGTAGTGGGGGACCGAGGCCCAGATCGACAGTGTGGGGATCCCGGCGCGCTCCGCCGCATCCGACAGCACCGACAGGATTCCGACGGGGCCTTCGTAGCTGCTGCGCTCCAGTTCGAAGCGATCCCGCACGGCCGCGTTCTCGCTGCTCGCGAACACCGAGATGGGTCGGGTGTGCGGCACGTCGGCGAGCATCGCGCCGAGGAACACCACCGCGGTGACGTCGGCAGCCTCGATCGCGTCGACGACCTCGCCGGCGAAGGTCTTCCAGCCCCGCGACGGCTCGGTTCCGAGCAGGACGTGCACGGTCATTCCCGCGTCGTCGGGGACGCCCAACGGACCGGGACCGTAAAGAGTGACACTCGGCCATTCGAGGACGCGGTCGCCGTCGTCGTCCATGGAGACGGTGGGGCGATTGAACTGGTAGTCGAAATAGTCCTCGGGCTCGAGCTCGACGACGGGGACGAGCTCGAGCTGATCACGGATGGCGCGGGCCGCGCCGCTGGCGGCCTCGCCGGCGTCGTTCCAGCCCTCGAACGCAACCACGAGCAGCGAGCCCCCGGAGAAGGCCTCCGCCTCGGTGCCGCCTGCGTCCGGATCCGTCACTGCTGTCCTCTCGTGCGGCCACGGGGAACTCCACGCGGCGCCCTCCCACAATACGGCGACGACCTGCGCCTCGCCGGGGTTCACCGCTCCGCCGAGGGCGAACCTAGACTGGGGCGTCGTGACCCCTTCCACCGAGCACGGCGGCGTCCCGGCGATGCCGGCGGCGGTGTTCTGGGACATGGACGGCACACTGGTCGACACCGAGCCGTACTGGCTGACCGCCGAGACCGCGCTGGTGGAGTCGTACGGCGGCACCTGGAGCACCGAGGACGGCCTGCAGCTGGTGGGCTCGTCCCTCGAGCGCTCGGCCATCATCCTGCAGTCGCGTGGCGTGGCGCTCGGCGTGGATGAGATCGTCGAGCTGCTGACCGACCGGGTCCTCGAGCAGATCCGGGTCGCGGTCCCGTGGCGTCCAGGGGCGCGGGAGCTGCTCTCGGCGCTCCGTGAGGCGGGCGTGCCCACCGCCCTCGTCACCATGTCGATCGGCCGCATGGCCGAGCACGTTGCGGGAGCCCTCGGTTTCACCGGCTTCGACGCCATCGTCAGCGGGGACCAGGTCGCCTCGGGCAAGCCCGACCCCGACTGCTACCTTCTGGCCGCCCGGCTGCTCGGGGTCGATCCAGCGCGCAGCGTCGCCATCGAGGACAGCGAATACGGCGTCGCCGCCGGAGTTGCAGCGGGGATGGCGACGATCGCCGTTCCCTTGCACGTCCCGTTGCCCGCCAGCCCGGCCTACACGCTCTGGGAGAATCTCGTCGGCCGCACGCCTTCGGACCTCGCCCAGGTGCTCGATTCCC
>JBDSKH010000298.1:0-2896 GCA_039917005.1 Pseudolysinimonas sp. | reverse complement strand
TGTTCGACACGTCAAGCAAGTACGTGGGTGAGCCGGACTTCCGCATCCCGGCGCCCGTGGATGAGCCGACCCGCGCAGCGCTCGAGGCGGCCGCGGTCACCATGTTCCGGGCGCTCGACTGCCGGGGGCTCGCACGGGTGGACTTCTTCGTGGCGGCCGGCGACGAGAGGCCGGCGCGCATCCTGCTCAACGAGGTCAACACGTTTCCCGGCTTCACGTCGCACTCGCAGGTGCCCCGGATGTTCGCCGCCGCCGGCATCGACTACCCGGAGCTGCTCGAGCTGCTGATCGAGACGGCGATCGTGCGCAGCGAGGGTCGTCGCATCCGGTCCCGCGTCTGAGCGGCAGCCCTGGCCACGTAACGCGCGGACACACCCGTGTTGGCGCTGGGTAGCCTGGCAGGATGCCAGACACACCCGACGCACCCACCCCGGCCGGCGACGATCACGATCGCGCGTGGGGCTTCCGCACCCGTGCGATCCACGCGGGCAACATCCCCGACGCTGTGCACGGGGCACGTGCCCTGCCGATCTACCAGACCAGCGCGTTCGTCTTCGATGACACCGCGGATGCCGCGGCCCGATTCGCCCTGCAGAAGTACGGCAACATCTACAGCCGACTCGCGAATCCGACCGTGGCGAGCTTCGAGGAGCGCATCGCCTCGCTCGAGGGCGGTCTCGGGGCGGTGGCCACCGCATCCGGTCTCGGCGCCGAGTTCATCACGTTCGCGGCCCTCGCCGGGGCGGGAGATCACATCGTGGCCTCGTCGTCGCTCTACGGCGGAAGCGTGACCCAGCTCGACGTCACGCTGCGCAGGTTCGGGGTCGACACGACGTTCATCCAGGGGACCGATCCGGAGGCCTACGCGGCCGCGATCACCGACAAGACCAAGCTGATCTTCGTCGAGTCGATCTCGAACCCGTCGGGTGACATCGCCGACATCGCGGCGCTGGCCGACGTTGCTCATGCGCATCACCTGCCGCTGATCGTCGACTCGACGGTGGCGACCCCCTACCTGAACCGGCCGATCGAATGGGGAGCCGACGTCGTCATCCACTCGGCGACGAAGTTCCTCGGCGGGCATGGCACCACGCTCGGCGGGGTGGTCGTGGAGTCGGGGCGCTTCCACTGGGCGAACGAGCGGTTCCCGCTCTTCGATCAGGAGGTGGCTCACTACGGCGGCCTCAACTGGCACGGCAACTTCGGGGAGTACGCATTCCTGACGCGGTTGCGCGCCGAGCAGCTGCGTGACATCGGGCCGGCGCTGGCTCCGCATTCGGCGTGGTTGCTGGCGCAGGGTGTCGAGACGTTGCCGTTCCGGATGCAGGCGCACGTGGACAACGCGCGGCTGGTCGCGGAATGGCTCGAAGCCGACAAGCGCATCGAGTTCGTGAACTGGGCGGGGCTGGCATCGCATCCGCACCACGAGCGGGCGAAGGTGTACCTGCCGAAGGGGCCGGGCTCGGTGTTCTCGTTCGGCGTGAAGGGCGGCCGGGATGCCGGACGCACCTTCATCGAGAGCGTCGATCTGGCGTCGCATCTGGCGAACATCGGCGACGCGAAGACGCTCGTCATCCACCCGGCATCGACGACGCACGCGCAGCTCAGCGAGCAGCAGCTGCTCGACGCCGGCGTCCTCCCCGGGCTCGTGCGCATCAGCGTAGGCATCGAGGATCCAGAGGACATCATCGCCGACCTCGATCAAGCGCTGGCCGCCGCAACGAAGGCAGGATAGGGACATGGCATCTGTTGCGACCCCGGACCTCGACACCGTCACCCTCACGAATGGGCTGACCTGCGACATCCCGGCATCGTCTCCGCTGGCGAAGCTGCTGAAGTCGCAGCGCACCTGGGTGGGCCCGAGTGCGAAGGAGCGGCTGAAGATCCTCCGCGCGGCGAAGTCCGTCGCGATCGTCGGCGCCTCGCCGAACCCGGCGCGCTCGAGCTACTTCGTCGCCACCTATCTGAAGCAGTCCAGCGACTACGACCTGTACTTCGTGAACCCGAACGCCGACGAGATCCTGGGCCAAAAGGTCTACAAGTCGCTGGCCGACCTGCCGGTGGTGCCCGACATCGTCGACGTGTTCCGCAAAGGCAGCGACATCCCGTCGGTGATCGACGACGTCGTGGCGATCGGGGCGAAGACGATCTGGGTGCAGCTCGGAATCTGGAACCAGGACGCCGCCATCTACGGCGAGTCGAAGGGACTCACCGTGGTCATGGACAGGTGCATCAAGGTCGAGCACGCCCGCTTCCACGGGGGGCTGCACCTGCTCGGCTTCGACACCGGGCAGATCTCGTCGCGCAAGACCATCCGCTGACGTCAGAAGATGATGCCGCCGAACCCAACCGTCGGCAGGAACGGAATCGGCGCCGGCGCGTCGCCCCACCCGAAAATGTAGGCCGCGAGGCAGGCGACGACGACCGCGACGATCGCGCGCACCCACCAGGGCCTGATCCAAGGCGGAATCACGATGGACGCGAACACCAGCCCCGAGCAGATGATCGCCAGCCCGACACCCAATCCGAAGCCGAACTGCGGGTTGTTCGCGTCGGAGCCCCAGCATCCACCGAATCCGCACCAGCCGAGCCGCGCCGCGAACCACAGGGGGTAGCCGATGATCAGCGCGAGCGGCAAGGCCCACAGCACGTGAAGGCCGGCGCGCGAGGCGCGAGGCCGGCGCGCGGGCGTCATCGTCGCAGAATCAGCCAACTGTGACCGCCCCCGACGTCGCCAGAGAACCCGACACGATCGACGCGCTCAGCGACGAAGTGCCGTTGACGGTCACCTTGCCTGGCGTTTGCAGCACGACCTTGATGTTCGGGTCGATGGTCGTCGCCGCCTGCAAGGTGATGTCCTTGTTCCCCGACCCCGCTGGCCCGTCGACTTTGATCG
>JBDSKH010000297.1:0-3291 GCA_039917005.1 Pseudolysinimonas sp. | reverse complement strand
GCTCCTGCCCTCGATCAGCCCGGGGCCGTCCTCGTCGACGCCACCCTCGGACTCGGCGGGCACGCGGAGGCTTTCCTCCGCAGGTTCCCCGATCTCCGCTATGTCGGTCTCGACCGCGATCGCGACGCTCTGGCGCTCTCGGCCGAGCGCCTTGCGCCGTTCGCGGATCGCATCCAACTCGTCCATTCCGTCTACGACCGCATCGGGGAGGTGCTGGAAGAGCTATCCATTCGGGGAATAGCGGGCGTGCTCTTCGATCTCGGCGTCTCATCGATGCAGCTCGACCGCGTCGAGCGGGGCTTCTCCTATTCGAAGGACGCCCCGCTCGACATGCGGATGGACGACACCGCCCCGCTGACCGCAGCACGAGTGCTCGCCGAGTACGACGAGGCCGAGCTTCGCCGGATCTTCTACCAGTACGGCGAAGAGAAGCTCGCGCCGCGCTTCGCCCGCCGCATCGTCGAGGGACGGCAAGCCGCGCCGCTCGTGACGTCGGCGCAGCTCGTCGCCCTCATCGACGCCGCCACCCCCGCAGCGGTCCGCCGTGCCGGGCACCCGGCGAAGCGCGTCTTCCAGGCGCTGCGGATCGAGGTCAACCAGGAGCTCGCCTCGCTGGAGCGGGCACTCCCCGCCGCCCTCGACGCGCTCGAGGTAGGCGGGCGCATCGTCGTGCTCGCGTACCAGTCGCTCGAGGACCGCATCGTCAAGCGCGAGCTTGCCACGCGATCCACCTCGACAGCGCCCCGCGGGCTCCCGGTCGAGCTGCCGCAGCACCGGCCCGAGTTCAAGCTGCTGGTTCGCGGCGCAGAGCTCGCCAGCGACGACGAGAAGGCGGAGAACCCGCGCTCCACGCCCGTGCGGCTGCGCGCCGCCGAGAAGCTCTGGGACGCCGCCGCATGAGCGCCATGACGCAGGGCAATCTGGCCATCGCGCGGCCGATGCGGCCGTCCGCGACGCCCACTCCGGTGCGCGAGCCCCGCCGGCACCTCGAGATCGCGCCGTCGCGCGCCCAGCGCCGCGCACGGCCGCGCCTCGCCCACGCCGTCGTGACGATCGCCGGCATCGGCGTCATCCTGCTTGTCCAGCTGCTGCTGAGCTTCGTTCTCGCCGACGGGGCCTACCAGATCTCGAGCCTGCAGACCGATCAGCGCGAGCTGCTGCGCGAGGAACAGGCCCTCAACGAGCGCCTCGAGCTCCTCGGCTCGACCCAGAACCTCACCGCGAACGCCGAGGCCCTCGGCATGGTCGCGAGCGGCAACCCGGTGTTCCTCGACGTCGGGACGGGCGGGGTCACCGGATCCGATTCGAAGGCCGTCGGATTGCCTCACAACCTCGTCGGCAACTCGCTGCTCGACGGATCCACGATCATCGATCCGGCCGCCCTCGCCGCAGCACGTCAAGCGGAAGCGGACTCGGGCGACACGGGTCAGAACACCGTCGAGGGCGGGACACCTGCCGACACGACGACCACTCCGGGCATGCTGCCCTCGCCTCAGACGCACTAGGACACGGGGGAGACGGGTGATCATCAATGCGCGCGGCTCGCGCCGGCGTCTCGCTCTCACGGTTCTGACCGTGTTCGCGATCGTCGGCGTCTTCGTGGTGCGGCTCGTCGACATCCAGCTCGTCCGGGCGGCGGAGCTCACGGAGGACGCCGAACAGCGGAGGACGCTCCCCGTCACGACCTACGGCATCCGGGGCAGCATCGTTGATTCCAATGGCGTCGTGCTGGCCGACAGCGTCGAGCGCTTCGACATCACCGCCTCGCCCAAGAACGCCAAGCTCGACACGACCTGGATGACTCGCGATGGAGTGCGGGCGGAGGTACCGACGACGGAGGCGATCCAGGCGATCGCCGACCTCACCGGGGCCGACCCGAACACGATCTTCCAGACTCTCGCGACCGATCGCGAGTCGAACTTCGCGTATCTCGCGCGCACCGTCACGCTCGACGTCTTCAAGAAGGTGCGCGCCCTCCAGATCCCGTGGGTCTACAGCGAGCTGCACCCGGCCCGCACCTACCCGAGCGGTGCCATCGCGGGCAACCTGGTCGGGTTCATCGGCACCGACGGGCCTCTCGCCGGCACCGAGCTCAAGCAGGACGAATGCCTCGGCGCGACCAACGGAAAGTCGACCTACGAGTCCAGCGCCGACGGCGTCCGCCTGCCCGGAAGCACGATCGTGCAGCAGGAGGCGAAGGACGGGGGCACGATACACCTGACGATCGACGCCGACCTGCAGTGGTACGCACAGCAGGTTCTCGCCGAGCAGGGCGCCGCCATGGGCGCCGACTGGGCGACCGCCATGATCGTCGAGGTGAAGACCGGCCGCATCCTGGCTGGCGCCGACTGGCCCTCAGTGGACCCGAACGACCTCGACTCGGTCGGCAACGACCAGCGCGGGGCGCGGATCTTCGCGAGTCCATTCGAGCCTGGATCGGTCATGAAGGTGGCGACGTTCGCGTCGCTCCTCGACCAGGGCAAGATCACGCCGGAGACGCAGGTCACGGTGCCCGGCATCTACACGGAGGGGCTGCCGGAGGGGAGCTCGATCAAGGACTCCTGGGCGCACGGCGACCTCAATCTGACCGCTGCCGGCGTACTGATGAACTCTTCGAACATCGGCACCGCGATCCTCGCACAGCGGCTCGGAACGCAGGCCCGTCACGACTACCTCGAGGCGTTCGGGTTCAACTCCGATACGGCCGTCGATTTCCTCGGCGAGTCGAGCGGCTCGGTCCTGCCGATGGATCAGACCGACGCCATCACCAACCTCACGCAGCAGTTCGGGCAGGGCATGTCCGCCACGAGCGCCCAGATCGCGAGCCTGTACCAGGCGATCGGCAACGGCGGCGTGCACATGCCCCTCACCCTCATCGAGGGCTGCGAGCACCCCGACGGCACCTGGACCCAGAAGCCGTCGACAGAGGCGACTCGCGTGGTCAGCGAGAGCGCGGCGGACACCACGGTGCAGATGATGGAGGTCACGGCGAACCAGGGGTCGCTGCGCGACGTGCTGAGCATCCCCGGCTACCGGGTCGCCGCGAAGACAGGCACCGCCGAGGTCGCCGAGAACGGGACATACGGTTCCGATCGCATCGTGTCGGTCGCGGGACTCATCCCCGCGGGCGACCCGCAGTACGCCATTGTCGTGACCTTCGCCAAGCCCGATACGATGAGGACTTCCGCAGCCGCGGCGCCCGCCTTCAACGCGATCATGAAGCAGGTCATCAAGACCTTCCGCATCACCCCGCAGACGGACGGCGTGCCGAGTCTTCCCACCGTCTGGTGA
>JBDSKH010000296.1:0-7152 GCA_039917005.1 Pseudolysinimonas sp. | reverse complement strand
CCGACTGCTGCGCCTCCACCGAGAAGTATCCGGGATTCAGCTGGATGACGAGCCCGGGAGCGGCCAGCGCCGCACCGATCGAGACGGCACCGAGCGTGAGGATCGTGATGAGCGGACCGAAGCCCTGACCCGAGACGCGCACCGTCTTGGTGAGGCGGGCGATGAGGTAGACGGGCGCACCGAGCACGCTCCAGAGCCAGTGGGCCGGGCGATCCATCCCACGGTTGCGCAGCGTGCGGTAGTCGAAGAACGAGACGAAGATGCCGGCGATGTGCGGAACCCCGTAGAGGAGCGCCAGCGCGAGGATGGTGGGCTGCACGGCAGAGCCGGAGAGCAGCATCAGCAGGCCGACCATGAGCGTGTAGACCGGGATGAGGGTGAGCACCCATGCTGCGCCGGTCGAGGTGTCGATGTCGTCCGCTTCGATGGCCGTGGTGACGCGGCCGGCGTAGCCGGAGTACACCGGCTCGGGGCTGTGCTCGGGGACGAAGCTGGTGGCCGACTCGCTGATGTGCGCGAAGGCCGAACGCGGGGTGCTGGTGGTGCCGAGCGAGTCGCCGAGGAGGTCGTCGTAACGGAAGCCGAGGTCGTACGCGCCACTGGTCGGGGCGTCGTCGAGAATATGGCTCTCCGCGAAGCGGACGGCGGGCGAGGGCTCCTCGGGGATGACCTCGGTGGCGGCCGGGGCCTCCAGGGAGAGAAGCGGGTCGGCGAATGATGCGTGCTCTGCGGTGTCGGCGCGGAGGCCGTCTTCGTCGGTCTCGAGTCGCTCGCGCTCGCGGCGCTCCCGGCGGGTCAGCCCGTCCTGGAGGTCGTCGTCGAGGAGGTACACGTCGCGGAGGTCGTCGTCGTCATCGGCATAGGCGAGAAGCGGTGCGGTGACCGTGACGGTCTCGGAGACCATCGGCTGCCGGGCGTCGGAGGTGTGCTCCGTCCATGCGTGGTTGTCCCACCAGCGCAATTGCGGAAGACCGAGCGGGTCGGGGTACCACCCTGCGGGGACGCGCACGTCATCGTCAGCCAAGGCGCACGCTCCTATCCGGGTATTCGGTGCTCGTCGGTGGGTACAACCGATCCCTCGAAATATTAGGGGAAGGGGGTCTCTCAGGATAACCCGTGTGCATACCCCATACCAGGGGGTAGCACCTTTCGGGTGACCAGGCGGCCACGGCGCGGTACGGCAGACTCGAACCGTGCTCACCGAGACCCTCCCCGGGATGAACGGGAACACTCCCTGGGATCCGGATGCCTTCGTCGGCGCGTTCGACGACTGGGCGCGCGCGGCCGGCATCCGGCTCTATCCCGCGCAGGAGGAGGCGGTTCTCGAGCTGGTGCTCGGACGGCATCTGGTGCTCAGCACGCCGACCGGCACCGGCAAGTCTCTGGTGGCGGTCGCCGCGCACGCGTCCGCGCTTGCCCAAGGCCAGCGCAGCTGGTACACCGCACCGATAAAAGCCCTGGTCAGCGAGAAGTTCTTCGCTCTCGTCGAAACGTTCGGCGCCGCCAACGTCGGCATGGTGACGGGCGACTCGAGCGTGAATCCCGACGCGCCGATCATCTGCTGCACGGCCGAGATCCTGGCGAACCTGTCGCTGCGCGAGGGGGCCGGAACGGAGGCCGACGTCGTCATCATGGACGAGTTCCACTTCTATGCCGATCCCGATCGCGGGTGGGCCTGGCAGGTACCCCTCCTTCTGCTGCCGCGCGCGCAGTTCGTGCTCATGTCCGCCACCCTGGGCGACCTGACCGACCTCGCCGCCGATCTGGAGCGCCGCACCGGGCGCGAGGTCGCGCAGGTCACGGGCGTCGAGCGCCCTGTTCCGTTGCACTATCGATACGTTCTGACGCCCGTCCACGAGACCGTCGAGCAGCTGCTTTCAGACGGCCTCGCGCCGGTGTACATCGTGCACTTCTCCCAGGCGGCGGCGGTCGAGCGGGCGCAGGCCCTCTCCAGCGCCAAGGTGGCGACGCGCGAGCAGCGGGATGCCATCGGCGAGGCGATCGGCGGGTTCCGGTTCTCTGCGGGGTTCGGTGCGACCCTCAACCGCCTGGTGCGGGCCGGGATCGGCGTCCATCACGCCGGGATGCTGCCCAAGTACCGCCGGCTGGTCGAGACACTGGCCCAGCGCGGCCTGCTCCGCGTCATCTGCGGAACGGACACCCTCGGCGTCGGCATCAACGTGCCGATCCGCACCGTGCTGCTGACGGCGCTCACCAAGTTCGACGGCGTGAAGATGCGCCAGCTGAGCGCGCGCGAGTTCCACCAGGTCGCCGGCCGGGCGGGGCGCGCAGGGCACGATGTCGCCGGAGACGTCGTCGCCGAGGCGCCCGAGCACGAGATCGAGAACGCCCGCGGCGCCGCGAAGGCGGGCGTCGACCCCAAGGCCAAGCGCAAGCTCGTCAAGAAGAGAGCGCCGGAGGGATTCGTCAACTGGGGCGAGGGCAGCTTCGAGCGGCTGATCGCGGCGCCACCGGAGACCCTTACGAGCTCGATGCAGCTGACCGCGGCGATGCTGATCAACCTGATCGGACGCGACGGTGCCGACGTGCCGGCGAACGAGCCGGGCAGCGCCTTCGCGATCGTGCGCGACCTGGTGTTCGACAACCACGAGTCGCCGGGGAGGCAGCGCGAGCTCGCCCTGCGGGCGATCGGGGTGTACCGCACCCTGCGCGACGCCGGCGTCATCGAGCAGCAGGGTGGAGGATTCGACGGCGGCGCCCGCATCCGGCTCACGCTCGATCTGCAGCCGAACTTCGCGCTCAACCAGCCGCTCTCGCCGTTCGCCCTCGCCGCGTTCGAGCTTCTCGACCCGGTTTCGACACGGCCTTCGGCCTACTCAACCAGCGAGGGCACCTACGCGCTCGACATGCTCAGCATCCTGGAGTCGACGCTGGACGACCCGCGCCCGGTCCTCAGCCAGCAGCAGTTCAAGGCCCGTGGCGAGGCCGTCGCGGCGATGAAGTCCGACGGCATCGAGTACGACGAGCGCATGGAGCTGCTCGAGAGCGTCACCTGGCCCAAGCCGCTCGATGAGCTGCTCGAGCAGGCGTTCGAGACGTTCGCCTCGAGCCAGCCGTGGGTGCGCGACTTCGAGCTCAGCCCCAAGTCGGTCGTGCGCGACCTCTACGAGCGGGCCATGACGTTCGGCGAATACGTCGCCTTCTACCAGCTCGGCCGGAGCGAAGGACTCGTGCTGCGGTACCTGTCCGACGCGTACCGCGCAGCGCGGCAGACGATCCCGGATGAGGCCAAGACCGAGGAGCTGCGGGATCTGATCGAATGGCTGGGCGAGTTGGTCCGCCAGGTCGACTCGTCACTGCTCGACGAGTGGGAGGCGCTGACCCATCCCGGTCTCGATACGCCCTCCGGCTCCATCGACCAGCTCAGACCGCCGGCACCGACGAGCGTCGTCACGAACCGTCGCGCGTTCCTGGTGCTGGTGCGCAACGAGCTGTGGCGGCGCGTTCAGCTCGCGGCGCTGCAGCGCGACGACGAGCTGGTGGCGCTGGATCCCGACGCCGGCTGGCCCGAGGCCCTTGACGCCTACTTCGACGAGCACGATTCGATCAATACCGGAGCCGATGCACGGAGCAGCGCCAGGATCTTGATAGAAGAAGAGCCTGAGGTCTGGAAGGTCCGTCAGATCCTCGACGACCCAGACGGGAACCACGATTGGGGCATCAGCGCCGAGATCGACCTCGCGGCGTCAGCGGAGGAAGGCTTTGCCGTCGTGCGCGTTCTGGACGTGAGCCGGCTCTAGCGGCGATCCGTCGACGACCCGCGCGACCGGCGGCTTCCATTGCCGGCGTCGTGCACGGTGCCGCGGGAGGGTCCGTGCGCGGACGATCTGCACCGCATCCTGAGGATCGGCGTCCGGGAAGGCGGGAACGGGGATCGCCCGGTGGGCGCCGAAGAAGGCGCTCTCGAGGAATTCCGCGTCGTCGCTCACAGCTCCTCCTCGTAGACCGAGGGCACCGCCATGCGCATCGACTCATAGTCGGCGTCGTGATGGGGAGCGTGCATCGACCCCACGAACCAGTTGATCGCCGGCAGCACGCTGGCCAGCAGCGCGATCGTGCCGATGCTGGCGAACAGCGTCGCGACGAACGGCATCGAGGTATCGGTGCACGGACCGGACACGCCGACGCAGCCGTTGGCGTTCGCGATGGAGACGTCGACGACGGCGAAGCTGATGGCTGCCAGGACCACCGCGGCGAGCGCGAAGATCCCGGGTGCCCGGCGTGAAGTCACTGTCGGGTTTCCCTGGTGCTGAGAGTGAGTCCGCGGCTCGGACTCGTGCAGTCAGGCTATGAATCAGAGGACGTCCGTCGTAATTCCCCATTCCGGTGGCGCCCCGAATGGGGCCATGATGCAGACATGGTTCCTGAGATCAATTGGCTGGCCGTCGTGCTGGCGACAGTTTCGAGCATGGTGGTCGGCGCGGTCTGGTACGCGAAGCCCGTCTTCGGCAAGCGCTGGATGCGGCTGAGCGGCATCACCGACGCCGATACCAAGGGTGCTGCCCTCCCGCTCGTCATCACGTTCGTCGTGAGCTTCTTGACCGCCGCCGTGCTCGCGGGGTCCGCCGCGATCGCCCAGCATTTCTACGAAGGAAACTTCCTCTTGAACGCCGTGCTGACGTCGGTCATCCTGTGGATCGGCTTCACCGCGGCCCGCATGATCACGCACGATCTGTTCGATCGGCGGCCCTCGTCTTTGACCGTCCTGAACCTCGCGCACGAGCTCGTGACGGTGGTCGTCATGGGCCTGATCATTGGCGCGTTTGGCTTCCCGGGATAGGGATTAGGCTCGTCCGCAGTGGACCTCACCCTGCTGGTCGTGCTCGTCATCGCACTGGCCTTGATCTTCGATTTCACCAACGGCTTCCATGACACGGCCAACGCGATGGCAACCCCTATCGCGACGGGTGCGCTCAGACCTCGAACGGCTGTGGCGATCGCTGCGGTGCTCAATCTCGTCGGCGCGTTCCTCAGCACCGAGGTCGCCAAGACCATCTCCGGCGGCCTGATCCGCGAGGGTGACGGCGGTCTCCAGATCACGCCATCGATGATCCTCGCAGGGCTCATCGGCGCCATCGTCTGGAACCTGGTCACCTGGCTCTTCGGCCTCCCGTCGTCGTCGAGCCATGCGCTCTTCGGCGGTCTCATCGGTGCCGCTGTGGTCGGCGCCTGGAGCTTCGGCCCGATCGACGGCGGTGTCGTCGTCTCCAAGATCCTGATCCCGGCGATCCTCGCGCCGGTGCTGGCGGGGTCCGTGGCGTACCTGGCCACGAAGATCGCCTACGGCATCACCAAGAAACGTGAGCGCGACGGCTTCAAGGTCGGCCAGGTCTTCACGAGCTCGCTCGTCTCGCTCGCCCATGGCACCAACGACGCGCAGAAGACCATGGGCGTCATCACGCTGACACTGATCGCCGCGGGGATGCAGGATGTCGGGTCGGGTCCGCAGTTCTGGGTGATCGTCGCGTGCGCGATCGCGATCGCCGCCGGCACCTACACGGGTGGCTGGCGCATCATCAAGACGCTCGGCAAGGACATCACCGAAGGCATCGAGCCGCCACAGGGATTCGCGGCAGAGGCGTCGACGACCGCGACGATCCTGGCATCCAGCCACCTGGGCTTCGCGCTCTCCACGACGCAGGTCGCCTCCGGATCCGTCATCGGTACCGGCATCGGACGCAAAGGCGCCTCGGTGCGCTGGAAGACCGCCGGGCGCATCGCCTTGGGCTGGCTCATCACGATCCCCGCGGCTGGACTCGTGGGCGGGTTCGCGGCCTTCATCGCCAAGATCTGGGAATACGGCGTGATCCTGGATGTCGTCCTCGCCGCCGCCGCGATCCTCGCGATCTTCCTGCTGTCGCGTCGCAATCGCGTGGACCACCGGACCTTCCACCAGCCTCGACCGGGAGCGTTCGTGCGCCCGAAGAAGAAGCGGAAGAAGAGGAAGAAATGACGATCGAGTGGATGGCGTTCGTGACCGTGGTGGTCGCGGCACTCGTCGCCGCGTGCCTGCTCGTCACCCTGTTCGCCTGGGCGCTGCGCTTGGGTGATGGCAAGGGACGGTTGCGGCGGCTCGCCGCCGTGGCCCTCTACGGCGCCTGCGTCTTCGTCGTCGCCTTCGGAATATTCCTGATTGTTCCTGCGCTGCACACACCCTTCGGCCTGTAGGGGCACAGCTTCTGTATGGCACAGTGCTGATAGGTACGCTTGAGGCACCACAGTCAAAGGAGACTCGGATGCCACAAGCACCCACCGAGCGCACCAAGGTCGCATCCCCCCGCCCAGCGGAACCGGAGATCGCGATGTCCGAGCAGCTCATCCACGGCGACGACAACGTCACCACCAACGGCCCCGAATACGCGCCGGAGCAGCTGTCGGGCGGCGGGCCCACCCGTACCGAGAGCGACTCCCTCGGCTCGATGGAGATCCCTGAGAACGTCTACTGGGGCATCCACACGGCCCGCGCCCTCATCAACTTCCCGATCACGCGCCGCGCGATCAGCAACTACCCCGATCTCGTCCGCGCCCTGGCCCGCGTCAAGCAGGCCTCCGCCCGCGCGAACAAGGAGATCGGCGTCCTCGAGCCTGCCAAAGCCGACATCATCGACGCGGTCTGCCAGCGCATCGTCGACGGAGAGCTGCACGAGCAGTTCGTCGTCGGCGTGATCCAGGGCGGCGCCGGGACCAGCACCAACATGAACACCAACGAGGTCATCGCGAACGCCGGCCTCGAGGTCATGGGACTGCCATTCGGCGACTACTCGTCGCTACATCCCATCGATGACGTCAACCGCAGCCAGTCGACCAACGACGTGTACCCGACCGCGATCAAGCTCGCGATGGTGTTCGGCGTGCAGCGCCTCCTCGAGGAGCACGCGCTGCTCACGGCAAGCTTCGCCGCGAAGGGCGAGCAGTTCGCCCACATCCTCAAGGTGGGGCGCACCCAGATGCAAGACGCCGTGCCGATGACGCTCGGTCAGGAGTTCCTCGGGTTCGCCCACACTCTGCAGGAGGACTACGACCGCCTCGGCGAGGTCGTGCACTGGCTCAACGAGATCAACATGGGCGCCACCGCGATCGGGACCGGCATCACGGCCGACCCGCGCTACGCCGAGGCCGTGCGCAGCCACC
>JBDSKH010000295.1:0-3796 GCA_039917005.1 Pseudolysinimonas sp. | reverse complement strand
CGTCGTCCTGGGTGCGGGCCATCGCGATCGTGCCGGCCGGATAGATGCCGTCAGCAGGAGCGTTCTCGATCGGGCCGTACGAGAAGCCCGGGTCGCTCGCGCCGGTGCCATCGAGGGAGCCGCACTGGAGGAACGAGAACCCGGCCGACGTGGCGAGGCGATGGCAGGTCTTGCCCGCGTAGTAGTCGGAGTCGAGTGCCTGCACCCAGCCGGCCGTCGCCTGCGGGGCGTTGGCGCCATCCAGCTCGATGCCGAGCACGACGTCGTTGATGGTGAGCTCGCCGGTCCATGCTCGCGATTCGGCGAGGCCGGGATCGGGCGCGCCCACGTTCGTGCCGGTCGGGGGCGCGGCGGACGCCGACGGCTCTGGAGTCGGCGCACCCGGGCCCGAAGTGAAGTAGAAGATCTGCGTGGTGGTCGCCAGCGCGGCGACGACGAGCACACCCGCGATCGCGAAGATGTTGTCGCGCAGGCGCCGCTTGTTCTGGTGTGCGTGCACCTCTTGGCGTGCCGTGTAGCGCTGGAGTCGGTCGCGCGCCTCGCGCTGTTCGCGCTGCTGCCTGCTGGATGCCACGAGAGCACACTACGGGAGCGCTCCGAGCCCGCCAAAACCATGGGTTGAGTAGCGCGACTGCGAGTGTCGAAACCGGGTCGGGTGCCGCGGCTACTGTGGGGAGATGACCGGGCAGCAAGGCCTCCGCACGGGCTCGACGCCCCTCGCGGTTCGCATGCGCCCCACCTCGCTCGACGAGGTCGCCGGTCAGCAGCACCTGCTGAAGCCCGGCTCGCCTCTCGTGAACCTGGCCAACGACGCATCGGGCGAGACCGGTTCGGTCTCCGTGATCCTGTGGGGTCCGCCGGGCACCGGCAAGACCACCCTCGCGCAGGCCATCGCCCACAGCTCAGGACGCCGGTTCGTCGAGTTGTCGGCCGTCACCGCCGGTGTGAAGGACGTGCGCGAGGTCATGGAGAAGGCGCATGCCGATCGAGACCTCTACGGACTGTCCACGGTGCTGTTCCTCGATGAGATCCACCGCTTCAACAAGGCGCAGCAGGATGCCTTGCTCCCAGGCGTCGAAAACGGCTGGGTGATCCTGGTGGCGGCGACGACCGAGAACCCGTCGTTCTCGCTCGTGGCGCCCCTGCTCTCGCGGTCGCTCCTCCTCACGCTCGAGCCGCTGGGCGACGACGACCTCGGCATCCTGGTCGACAGGGCGGTGACCGACCCTCGCGGGCTCGCCGATGCCGTTGTCGTCGAGCCGGAAGCCCGTTCGACGATGATCCGCCTCGCATCCGGCGACGCGCGACGCGCTCTGACCGCACTCGAAGCCGCCGCCGTCTCGGCCGCTGCCGACACGCCAGACGGGACGAAGCCCGTCGTCACGGCCGAGATCGTCGCCGCCGCGGTCGATAGGGCGCTTCTGCGCTACGACCGCCAGGGCGACGAGCACTACGACGTCATCAGCGCCTTCATCAAGTCGATCCGCGGCTCCGACGTCGACGCCTCGTTGCACTATCTGGCGCGCATGATCGAGGCCGGTGAGGACCCGCGGTTCATCGCGCGCCGGATCATGATCTCCGCCGCCGAGGACATCGGGATGGCCGATCCCCAGGCGCTGCCGATCGCGGTCGCGGCCGCCGAGGGCGTCGCGCTCATCGGCATGCCGGAGGGCCGCATCCTGCTCGCCGAGGCGGTCGTCTACCTCGCCACAGCGCCCAAGTCGAATGCCGCCTACACGGCTCTGGATGCCGCGATCGCCGACGTGCGAGCGGGCAAGATCGGGCGTGTGCCCGCGCACCTTCGCGACGCGCACTACCCGGGAGCCAAGCGTCTCGGGCACGGCAAGGGCTACGTCTACAGCCACGACAGCGACTTCGGCGTCGCAACGCAGCAGTACCTGCCAGACACCCTGGCCAGCACCGAGTACTACACACCGACCGGCAACGGCAACGAACGGGATGTGGCGGCTCGCCTCGAGAAGATCCGCGCGATCCTGCGGGGCCAGTAGCGATCAGGCA
This sequence comes from Pseudolysinimonas sp., assembly GCA_039917005.1. GTDB lineage: Bacteria > Actinomycetota > Actinomycetes > Actinomycetales > Microbacteriaceae > JBDSKH01. Next base: position 1,777 of record JBDSKH010000295.1, on the reverse strand, counting down.
AGACCGGGCCGCGCGTCTGGTAAAGTGATCCGGTTCGACTTCGTGTCGGACACATCCCACCTCTACACAACCCGCCAGGGCGATGCGACGTGCGTCCCGGCTGTGAATTCACAGAACGTGTGACTTTTCACAGATGGGGGAGGGCCGATGTACGTCCGTGAGCGGTGACTTTCGCCGCCATGTCATGAAAGGAACCACGTGTCGACAACGTCACGCACCCGCAGCAAGACCCGCCTCTCCCGTGCTCTGGGCATCCCGCTCACGCCGAAGGCGGCCAAGTACCTCGAGAAGCGCCCGTACCCGCCGGGAGAGCACGGCCGCACCAAGCGCAAGGCCGACAGCGACTACGCCGTCCGCCTCCGAGAGAAGCAGCGTCTGCGCGCCCAGTACGGCATCCGCGAGGCCCAGTTGCGCATCGTCTTCAACGAGGCCCGCCGCGCGCAGGGCCTGACCGGTGAGAACCTGGTCGAGCTGCTCGAGATGCGTCTCGACGCGATCATCGTGCGTTCCGCGATCGCCCGCACCACGGCGCAGGCGCGTCAGATGGTCGTGCACCGCCACATCCTCGTCGACGGCAAGCTCGTCGACCGCCCCTCCTTCCGGGTCAAGCCGGGTCAGCTCGTGCACGTCAAGGAGCGCTCCGAGGGCATGGAGCCGTTCCAGGTCGCCGCCGCCGGCGGTCACGTCGACGTCCTGCCCAAGACCCCCACCTACCTCGAGGTCGAACTCGACAAGCTGCGGGTGCGTCTCATCCGGCGTCCCAAGCGTGCCGAGGTGCCGATCACGGCCGAGGTCCAGCTGGTCGTCGAGTACTACGCCGCCCGCTAAGCGGAAGGCGTAGTGCAGGCGCCGCAGAGGCGGCGGCGCCGAGACAGCGCAGCTACGCCGCCCGCTAAGCGGCACGCATCACGTCTCGAAGGGCCCCGGTAACCGCCGGGGCCCTTCGCGTAAGCTGAACAGGTTCGATCCGAGTTGAGGAGCACACCATGAAGGGCATCCTTCTTCTGGCCGTCGGCGTCGCCGCCGGCTTCGTCGCGGCGCACCAGATCGCCAAGACCCCCGAGGGCGCCAAGTTCTTCGCGGATGTCGACGCCAAGGCCCGCGACTTCGGCGGGGCCGTCGTCGACGGCTACAAGACCCGCGAGGCCGAGCTGCGTAACGCCGCAGGCGACTTCCTCAAGTAGCGGGAGGTTCCGGCGGCCGCCGAACCACCCATCCATCTAGCGACCAGGAACGAACCGCCGTGCAGACCGCCGAGATCCAACGCCGCTGGCTCACCTATTTCGGGGAGCGCGGCCACACCGTCGTGCCCTCCGCCTCTCTCGTGAGCGACGATCCCGCCCTGCTGTTCACGGTGGCCGGCATGGTGCCGTTCATCCCGTACTTCACCGGGGTCGTCCCCGCGCCGTTCCCGCGCGCCACCAGCGTGCAGAAGTGCATCCGCACCCTCGACATCGAGGAGGTCGGCAAGACCACGCGACACGGCACGTTCTTCCAGATGAACGGCAACTTCTCGTTCGGCGACTACTTCAAGGAGCAGGCGATCGCCTACGCCTGGGAGTTGCTCACCAGCAGCGAGAAGGACGGCGGATTCGGGTTCGAGCCCAAGGACCTGTGGGTCACGGTGTACGAAGACGACGACGAGGCCGCGCTGCTGTGGCAGAAGGTCGCCGGCGTCCCTGAGTCCCGTATCCAGCGCCTCGGTCGCGCCGACAACTACTGGCACACGGGTCAGCCGGGTCCCGGCGGCCCCTGCTCGGAGATCTATTTCGACCGC
>JBDSKH010000294.1:0-2584 GCA_039917005.1 Pseudolysinimonas sp. | reverse complement strand
GCCGTCACCGATTGGGAGCGGGTCCGTGGCTTCGAACGGTTCTGATTTCGCTGGTCGAGTAGTCGGCAAAGCCGGCGTGTCGAGACCCCTGATCGGGCTCACGAGTTATCGCCAGCAGGCGCAGACGGGGGTATGGGACGTGCAGGCCTCGTTCCTGCCCGTCGTCTACATCGACGCCGTCACGAAGGCGGGGGGCATCGCCGTTGTGCTGCCGCCGCAGGAGCCGGCCGACGGTGACGTGGCCACGCAGGTCGTCGACGGCCTCGACGGGCTGATCGTCACGGGAGGCGGCGACGTCGCACCCGAGCGCTACGGCGCCGAGCGGCACGAGAAGACCGATCCGCTCAACGCGATGCGCGATGCGTGGGAGGACGCGCTGCTCGCGGCGGCCATCGATCGCGAGGTGCCTTTCCTCGGGATCTGCCGAGGCCTCCAGGTGCTCAACGTCCATCGCGGCGGCTCCCTCGTCCAGCACCTTCCCGACGTGGTCGGCGACGATCGCTACAACACGGGCGGCGGCAAATTCTCCACCAACACGGCCGAGATCGATCCCGGCACCGGTCTCGCGGGCCTGCTCGGCGGCGATCGTGAGCTGGACGTCAAGAGCTACCACCATCAGGCGGTACAGGAAGTCGGGGCGGGCCTGCGCGTGACGGCCCGCTCCGGCGACGGCACTATCCAGGCCCTCGAGCTCGAGGGCGTTCCGTTCGGCGTCGCGGTGCAATGGCATCCGGAGGAGGACGCGGTCGATGACGTGCGGCTCTTCGCGGGCCTGATCGACGCCGCGGCCGTACATGCCACCAGCAAGCACAGGAGCGCGCGCGCATGAGTTCGTCCACGGTCCTGATCAACCCCTCCGACGAGACGGTGCTGCAGGAGGTCGTCCACACCACGCTCGAGCAGGTGGATGAGGCGGTCGCGCACGCGGTCGAGGCGCAGCGGGCGTGGGCGGCTCTCGCTCCCGCCGAGCGTGCCGGCGCGCTGCGCCACTTCGCGGCAGCGGTGGACGGCGCCGTCGAGGAGCTCGCCCAGCTCGAGGTTCGCAATTCGGGCCACCCGATCGGTTCGGCGCGATGGGAGGCCGGGCACGTCCGGGATGTCCTGAACTACTACTCCGGTGCGCCCGAGCGGATGATCGGCCAGCAGATCCCGGTGGCCGGGGGCATGGACGTCACCTTCCACGAGCCGCTCGGCGTCGTCGGGGTGATCGTGCCGTGGAACTTCCCGATGACGATCGCGAGCTGGGGTTTCGCGCCCGCGCTAGCGGCCGGCAACGCCGTGCTGCTGAAGCCTGCCGACTGGACACCACTGACCGCCATCCGGCTCGGCGAGCTCGCTCTCGAGTCGGGCCTGCCGAAGCACCTCTTCCAGGTGCTGCCGGGGCGCGGCTCGGTCGTGGGGGAGCGGTTCGTCACCCACGAGCAGGTGCGCAAGATCGTCTTCACCGGGTCGACAGAGGTCGGCAAGCAGGTCGCCGCCGGCTGCGCGGCGCAGGTCAAGCCGGTGACCCTCGAGCTGGGCGGCAAGAGCGCCAACGTGGTCTTCGCCGACTCGGATCTCGAGCGGGCCGCAGCCATGGCTCCGGGGTCGGTCTTCGACAACGCCGGACAGGACTGCTGTGCGCGCAGCCGCATCCTGGTCGAACGCAGTGCCCTCGATCGCTTCATGGAGCTGTTAGAGCCCGCGGTGGCGGGCTTCACAGTGGGCAGCCCCGCCGACGAAGACACCCAGATGGGCCCGCTCGTGAGCCGAGCGCATTTCGACAGCGTGCAGTCGTTCCTCGATGGCCCGGATGCCGTGGTTGCATTCCGTGGTTCGGCGCCCGACGGCCCCGGGTACTGGATGCCGCCCACGGTGCTGCTGCCGGCATCCCGTCGCGACCGTGTGGCGACCGAGGAGATCTTCGGCCCGGTCGTGAGCGTGCTGCCGTTCGACGACGAGGCCGACGCGATCGCTCTGGCCAACGACAGCGTCTACGGACTCTCCGGGTCGATCTGGACGAACGACCTCGGCCGCGCCATCCGGGTCGCGCGCGGAATCGAGAGCGGAACGCTCTCGGTCAACTCGCATTCCTCGGTCCGCTACACGACGCCGTTCGGCGGCGCCAAGCAGAGCGGCCTCGGCCGTGAGCTGGGGCCGGATGCCGCACTCGCCTTCACCGACACCAAGAACGTCTTCTTCAGTTCAGCAGGTTGAGTAGCCGCTGCGCGGCGTGTCGAAACCCACCACGAAAGGACCCACATGGATCTCACCCAGCGACTGGCCGGCCGCGTCGCCGTCATCACCGGCGGCGCCAGCGGCATCGGACTCGCGACCGCGAAGCGCTTCGCCGCGGAGGGCGCGAAGATCGTGATCGGCGACGTCGGCGTCGAGGCGGGTGAGGCGGCAGCCGCGAGCGTCGACGGCACCTTCGTCAAGGTGGACGTCACCGACAAGGCCCAGGTGGATGCGCTCTTCGACACGGCGGCATCGACCTACGGTTCGGTGGATATCGCCTTCAACAACGCGGGGATCTCCCCGCCCGACGACGACTCGATCGAGACGACCGAACTCGACGCCTGGGACCGGGTGCAACTGGTCAACC
>JBDSKH010000293.1:0-9837 GCA_039917005.1 Pseudolysinimonas sp. | reverse complement strand
GCTGCGGGCCGCCGCGCAGCTTGAGTTCGGCGTCGCGCCCGTACCGGCGGATCGCCAGCGGGCGCAGCAGGATCGGGGCGCAATAGGAGTCGTCACCGAATCCCCAGGTCGCGATGCCGATCCCGAGCCGGATCGAGTCGATGCCGCGAGTGGTCGCGAGGTCGAGCCCTTTGGCGGCGATGCGGTCGGCGGCGATCCGTGCGCCCCGCAGCGCCATGTCATCCCGGATCAGCTGCGACAGCAGCGTCGTCGTGCCGGTGATGAACCGCGCGAGCCCGCCCGGGTGGGTGGTGCTGAGCTCGATGCGGGTGGTGGGGCCGTCGTCGAAGTGCAGCAGCGGCGACCGCCCGCCGATTCCCGAGAGCTCGCCACGCCAGATAGCGCGCACGGGTTCCGTGATGTCGTTGCCGAACCGGTCGCCGAGCGTCGGCACCGGGTACGGCCCGGTCACCGGGTCGTCCATGGAAACCGTCTCTGCTCGCGGAGCTTCGAACCCGAGATCATCGAGCTCGCTCTCCCGTCGGTCGGCATGCCACACACGGCCACGATATGGCCGTCGGTGCCTGATTCCGCGGACCTGCGGGGGGGTTTCGCGAACTAGGATTCGGAGCATGATGCCCGATCCGGTGACGTCGATCGCCCTCGTCGTCGGGGTGGTCCTGGTGGCATTCGCGGGGCTGACCGTTCTGGGCGTCGTGCTGATCTCCCGGCGGGCCCGTCGCGATGCCACGGCGCCCGCTCCGGGACGCACGGATGCCGGCGTCGCCCTCGTGCAGGCCGACACCGCGCTGCGCGAGGGTCTCGATGAGCTGGGCTACGCCGTCGCGCAGTTCGGCGAAGACCGCACCCGCGATTTCAAGACGGCTCTGGATGCTGCGCGGACAGATCTGGACAAGGCGTTCCGCTATCAGCAGCGCCTCGATGACGTCGAAGCCGACAGCGACCGCCAGCGCCGCGAGTGGACGCTCGAGATCAAGGCCCTGGCCACCCGCGTGTCGAAGACCGTCGCCGCCGAGTCGGCTCGCTTCGAGTCGCTGCGGCGATCGGAGGCCGACGCCCCCGAGACGATCAAGCTGCTTCGCCGCAACCTGGCGGCCGCCGCCGACCGCCGGGCCGCGAGCGCCACAACGTTCGCCGAGCTGAAGAAGGCCTACACCGACGAGATCATCGCTGTAGTCGCGGGCAACCTCGAAGCAGCCGATGCTGCGCTCGCCAAGGCGGGGGATGCGGTGGACGCCGCCGAGAAAGGGCTCACCGCGAACTCAGTCAACGCCGTGACCGAGCAGCTGGCGGCCGGGGAGGCCGGGATCCGCGAGGCTGCACAGCTCTTGGATGCCATCGACCGCCGTCGCGACGAGCTCGCCAAGGCCGTCGACGGCATCCGGGACATCGACAAAGAGGAGAAGGAGTCGCTCGCCTCCGCACGCGCTCTGCGCGATGCGCCGCCCGACCCCGACTCGGGCGCCGCCGTCAACACCGCGATCGCCGAACTCGAGTCGGAGCTCGTGCTCGTGGCGAAGAAAGGCAAGCGCGACCCGGTGGCCGACCTCGACCGGTTGGTCGACGCGAGCGACCGCCTCGATATCGCGGTGGCCGCCGCCCAGAATCAGCAACGACGGCTCGAGGGAGCCCGCTCGGCGCTCGCCGGCGCGCTGGTGTCAGCGCGAACGCAGCTTGCAGCGGTGTCGGATTACATCGGTTCGCACGGCGGCGGGGCCGGGGCGCGTACCCGGCTCGCCGAAGGTCAGCGCGAGCTGCTGCTCGCCGAGAACGAGGCGGATCCGGTGGCAGCGCTCGACGCCGCGCGCCGGGCGCAGACCCACGCGCGCGACGCGGACGCGCTCGCGCGGTACTGACGACCGGCGACTGCACCGGGCGCTCATAGGTGTCTCATAGATGGACGGGGTCGACTGAACGCATGACCGACTCAGACCTCCATGTCGTCCATGCCGTCCATGAAGAAGACCTCGGCCTCGTGCACGATGTGCGCACGCTCGTCGATCGACGTGCCGCCCTCGGACTGTTCGGCGGTGTCGCCCTCACCACCCTGCTCGCGGCGTGCGCGAGCCCGGCCGCCACGACCACCTCCCCGGCGAGCGCTCCGAGCACCGCCGCCGGCGACGCGGACCTCAGCGAGGTGCCCGACGAGACCGCCGGACCCTTTCCCGGCGACGGGTCGAACGGCGTGAACGTGCTCGACGACTCGGGGATCGTGCGCGGCGACATCCGCTCGAGCTTCGGATCGTCGACGACGACCGCAGAGGGCGTTCCGCTCGACATCGCGCTGACGGTGCGCGACGCGGCGACCGGCGACGCGCTCGCCGGGTATGCGGTGTACCTCTGGCACTGCGACCGGGACGGCGCCTACTCGCTGTACAGCCGCGGGCTCGAGAACGAGAACTACCTGCGTGGGGTCCAAGAGACGGATTCCAGCGGCACCGTGACCTTCCGGTCGACCTTCCCCGGCGCCTATGCGGGGCGCTGGCCCCACATCCATTTCGAGGTGTACTCCGACGTCGCGACGGCAGTGGCCAACGGCCCCATCGTCAAGACCTCTCAGATCGCTCTGCCGAAGGAGGCGTGCGAGGCCGTCTACGCCACATCCGGATACGAGCAGAGCGTCCGCAACCTCGCTCAGACCAGCCTCGCGAGTGACATGGTGTTCGGCGACGACGGAGGCATCCATCAGATCGGAACGGTGTCGGGCTCGGCGGCTGCAGGCTACGCGGTGGCTCTGACGATCGGGATCTAGGCTCCGTCACTCGGTGATCTTCCAATCGAAGTCCACCGAAGCGGTCTTGCCAGACGCACCAGTTGCGGTGACCTTGACCTTGTAGTCCTTCTTCTCAGACGGCGTCCCGGAAACCTCGCCCGATACCTTGTTGAGGCTAAGGCCCTTGGGCAGCGTTCCCGCGTCGTCGAGCCCGTAGTTCTCGGCCGCCGTAACCACCAGCTTGACGGGCGTTGCAATAGCCACACCCTTCTTGTGCGTTTGCGCGCCGGGATCGGCGATCGCCAAGGTCGCGGGCTCCTCGTCCTCCTTCTTCGGCGCGATGGACCCGGCGAGTTTGACCAGAGCGTTCGTATTCTTGCTCGCGAGGCTCGCGTAGCTCGTGGCGAGCTGCGCGAACTGACGCGATGTTCGCGCCGACAACGCGGCGACGTTCAGATTGTCGCTGTCCATCGAGAGCTGGATCAGTTGGTTGGCGACAATCGAGTCCGACCAGCGGCGAAAGACGAAGTCCCTCTCAACGGTCTGCAGGGGATTCATGACCGCCGCAACCAGGAGGGCGATGAGGAAGATGCTGCCCCCGGTGATGACCTCCACGGCCTGCTCGTCAGGCGTGAGTACGGCGAGTGCCACTACGCCAGCACCCACCAGCGTTGCGAGCGACAGCAACACTACGATCGCGAATCGCACCCGCCCGATTGAGCGATCATCGCGCGTGAGGCCGGCGGCCGCGTTCCGCATACTCTCGTTGAAGGCGGTGATCTGCTTGTTCAATTCCTTGACTTGCTTCTTCTCGTCCGAACTTGCGTCGGCAGGTGTTGGCACGGTTTCCAAGAACGCAAGCGGGGGTCGCATCGTGGGCAGCATCGTGGGCTCCTTTTGGCTGGCCCGCAATGCGGTCGGGGACATGAGTCGAAATCAAACTCGCGGGTTGGTCGAAGCATGGTGGACAGACCGGTCTGACACAAGAGGTCAAATCCTCACAAACGGGGGACAATTCTTCGGGTCTGGGAAGAGCCGACTCATGGCCAACTCTGAGAGTCAGTTCCCACGCGTTCCGGTGACCTTGGCCGACGGCAGTAGCTTGCCCTGTGCCTTCGCCTTGCCGGTTAGGGTGTCGCCGTCGAGCGTCAGCTTGACCCCGAGCGTGAGCTGCATCGGCTCGGTGACGTCGACCTCGAACGTGAGCTGGTCGCCGGCGATGCGTCCGTCACGGATCGGCACGCTCGTCGACCCGAGGGACGCGCTGCCGGTGACCGCGGTGCCTTTGGTCTCGAGCTTCAGCTGCAACGCCTGCGAGCCGAAGGGGGTGACGACGTCGAGGTCCCAGGTTCCGGTCGGATCTGCCATCCCGCCATTGTCACCCATGCGCCGCGCGAGACAATGAAACATGCACCAGACCGTGTTCGAGCGCCAGCCCCCCGACGACGCCGTCATCCGCGAGTCGCTGCGCGACACCCGCAAGGCGGTGTTCTGGCTCGAGGACGCTCCGGGCGAGCGGTCGCGCAAGCTCGAAGGCCCGATGGATGCCGACCTCGCGATCGTCGGCGGCGGCTACACCGGGTTGTGGACGGCGATCCGGGCGAAGGAGCGCGACCCCGAGCGAAGCGTCGTGCTGCTTGAGGCGAGCACCATCGGCTGGGCGTCCTCGGGTCGCAACGGCGGCTTCGTCGAGGCGAGCCTCACCCACGGGGAGGCGAACGGCGAGCGCCGCTGGCCCGAGGAGATGCGCCTGCTCGACCGGCTCGGCCACGCCAACCTCGACGCGATCGAAGACACGGTCGCCCGCTACTCGATGGATGTCGACTTCGAGCGCACCGGAACGCTGAGCGTCGCGCTCGAACCGCACGAGCTGGAATGGATCGACGGTCCGAGTACCGCGCACGACCTCTACCTCGACCAGAACGAGGTGCGGGCCGAGGTCGACTCCCCCACCTACCTGGCCGGCCGCTGGGACAAGCGCTCGACCGCCCTCGCCCATCCCGGACGCCTCGTGGCCGAGCTGGCGCGCGTCGCCCGCGAGCTCGGGGTCGTCATCTTCGAGCGCTCCCTCGTGCGCCTCATCGATGACGACGGGGATGCGGTGATGGTTCGCACCGATGACGGCTACGTGCGTGCCCCGAACGTCGCCCTCGCGACCAACGTCTTCCCGTCGCTGCTGAAGCGCAACCGGCTGATGACGGTGCCGGTCTACGACTTCGTGCTCATGACCGAGCCGCTCACCCACCAGCAGTTCGCCGAGATCGGCTGGAAGAACCGGCAGGGCATGGCGGACATGGCGAATCAGTTCCATTACTACCGGCTGTCAGCCGACGACCGCATCCTGTTCGGCGGTTACGACGCGATCTATCACTCGGGCGGTCGCGTGCGCCCGGCGTACGAGGAGCGCCCGGAGACCTTCCGCAAGCTCGCGAGCCACTTCTTCACGACCTTCCCGCAGCTAGAGGGGATGCGGTTCACCCATCGCTGGGCCGGCGCGATCGACACCAGCACCCGCTTCTGCGCGTTCTTCGGCACGGCGCGCAATGGCCACGTGGCTTACGCCGCCGGCTTCACCGGACTGGGCGTCGCGGCCACTCGTTTCGCGGCCGACGTCATGCTCGACAAACTCGCGGGGCTGACGACCGAGATCACCGAATTGCGCATGGTGCGCGAACGGCCGCTGCCGTTCCCGCCTGAGCCGGCGGCATCCATCGGCATCAACCTGACCCGGCGAGCTCTCGACCGCGCCGACCATCAGGAAGGCAAGCGCAACATCCTGTTGAAGACCCTGGATGCTGTGGGCATGGGCTTCGACTCCTGACGAAGCCGCTGTGCGCGCGCTACTTCACCGCACCCGCGGTCAGCCCGCCCACGAGTCGCTTCTCGATCAGCATGAACAGTACGACGACGGGGACGATCGCCACGATGGAGACGCCGAACACGTAGTGCCAGCTGGTCTCGTACTGGCCGACGAACTTGGTCAGCGCGACCGAGAGTGGCTGGTTGCCCGCGGTCGAGAGGATGACGAGAGAGGCGGCGAACTCGTTCCAGCAGGCGACGAACGTGAACACGATCGCGGTGACGACGCCGGGCCAGACGAGCGGCAGGTTGATCCGGAACAGCACGGCCAGCCGGCCCGCCCCGTCGATCTGAGCGGCCTCGTCGATCTCCCTCGGGATGCTCGCGAAGAAGCTGTGCATGATCCAGACGGCGAAGGAGAGGTTGAACGCCGCATTCACGAGGATCATCGCGATCCAGGTGTCGGCCAGGCCGATCGTGACGAACTGCCGGAAGAGGCCCGACGTCAGCACCGCCGGCTGCAGCATCTGCGTGACGATGACCAGGAAGAGGAAGACCATGCGACCGGGGAAGCGGAAGCGCGCCGTGTAGTAGGCCGCCGGCAGCGACACGAGCAGCACGAGCAGGGTCGCGAAGACCGAGATCACGATGGTCGAGATCAGGTTCTGCGGCAGCGGAGTCTCGGGCGTCGACCACATGTTGAGGTAGTTCTCCCACCGCCACTCGGTGGGGAAGTAGGTCGGATGCACCGACCGGATCTCGGACTTCGTCTTCACCGAGCCGAAGAACATGATCGCGTAGGGCAGCACGAAGATCAGCAGCACCGCGAGGCCCGCGAGCATGCGCAGGGCGACCCGGCCTCCGGGGATCTGGTCGGCGGTGTACCGGCGGCGCCGGACGGGGACGGTGATCGCCACGGTCACAGCTCCTTCATCGGACGCACGGTGCGGATGTAGATGGCGACCACCATGAGCACGATGAGGAAGCCGATGACGCTGAGCGCGCTGGCCACCTCGACCTGATGCTGCACCTGGATGTACTTGAAGATCATCGTCATGATCGTGTCGGCGTCGTAGCCGGGGATCGAGCCGGTCATCACCTTGAGGATCGGCAGCGAGTTGAACACGTTGATGATGTTGATCAGGATGGCGACGCTGAGCGCCGCGCGCAGCTGCGGCAGCACGACGCTGAAGTAGGTGCGCCGTGGTGAGGCGCCGTCCATCTTCGCGGCCTCGAGGGCCTCGCCGGGGATGTTCTGGAGGCCCGCGAGGATCGTGTAGGTCGTGAAGGGGAGCGACACGAACACCGCGATCGCGATCGACCATGCGAATGCGGTGTCCGCGTGCTTCGTCCACCCGTATCCCTCTGGCTGGCTGACGAGCCCGACGTCGACGAGGAAGGTGTTGACGATCCCGAAATAGGGTTCGAGGCCGTAGTAGACGACGAGCGTCGTCATGACGACGCTCGCTGCCCAGGGGATGATCACGGCGAGCCGCACGAGTTGGCGGCCGGGAAAGGCCTTGTTCAGGAGTTGGGCGAGGGCCAGCGAGATCACGACGGTGATCGCCACGACCGCGATCACCCAGATGAGGGTGCGGCCGACGATCGGCCAGAACGCCGGGAACGCGAAGACCTGCGCGTAGTTGGCGATTCCCGCGTCACCCTTGTCGATGCCGCTGAGGCTGATCTCGCGTGTGGAGTTGTAGAACATCAGACCCGCGGGGTAGATGACCACCCCGAAGATCAGGAGAAGTGCCGGGCCTATCCAGGGCAGGGCCGTGAACAGATCGCGTCCGCTGCGACCCGCCACCCGACCTCCGGTGCGGGGCCGGGAGGAAGCCGGCCCCGCACTGGTCGATGATTCGTCCATGTGCGCCCTCATGCGTGATGAATCACCGATGCCTTGTTGGATGTCGGACCGGGTCGCTACCCGGCGTCCGCCGCTGCCTGGATCTCGGCGAGCACGTCGGCCGGAGCCTTGCCCTGGGCGATCTGCCCCATGAGGCTCTTGAAGGCCGCATTGGTGGCATCCCACTTCGGGTTGGTGCTCGGGTAGAACTGCGCGCTCGGCAGGAGGTCGAGGAACGGCTTGAGCGCTGCGTTGTCATTCAGCGCGGCCGCACCTGACTTGGTCGTCGGCAGGAAGCCCTCGGTCTCCACCCACGGGATGTAGACATCCGCCGTGTAGAAGTAGTCGAGGAAGGCCGTGATGGCGTCCTTCTTCTTGTCGTCGTTCTTGAACGCCATCAGGTGGTCGGCGACACCGAGTGAGATGTCACTGCCATCCGGCGTCGGCATTCCCACGATCTCGTAGTGGAGCTCGGGGTTGCCCTCGGCGATCTGACCGACTGTCGGCGGGAGGCCGACCTGCATGCCGATCAGGCCCTGGACGAAGATGTCCATCAGCGGGCTGCGATCGGTGGCTCCGGCGTCGGCCTGCGTGGCGCCTTCGGTGATCATGCGCTGCATGAACTCGGCCGCCTCGAGGTTCTCGGGGACACCGTCGATCGTGATCTCGCTCTCGTCACCGTAGGTGCCGCCGGCTCCGAAGAACCACATGGCCGTCTCGGCCTGTGCCTCTTCCGATCCGAGGGGCATGCCGTACCCGGCGATGCCGCCACCCAGCGCGGAGATCTTCTTCGCCGCATCCAGCAGCTCGTCCCAGGTCTTCGGCGCCTCGGCGACGCCGGCCTGATCGAGCAGGTCGGTGTTGACGAACAGCGCACGAGCGGAGGCGATCAGCGGAGCGCCGAACTGCACGCCGTCGACAGAGGAGGCCTTGACGAACGACTCCTGGAAGTCCGCGAGGGTATCAGCCGACACGACCTCTTCGATCGGGTAGAGCAGGTCGTCGGCAGCGAATCCGGCGAAGGGGCCGCCGTTCATGATGTCGGGGGCTTCGTTCGCCTGGATCTTGGTCGTGACGACGTCGTTCAGGTTGTCCCACGACTCGACCTCGAGGTTCACGGTGTAGTCGGGGTACTTGTCCTCGAAGCCGGCGATGACGTCTTCCCAGAGTCCCTGGGTCGCGTCGTCGTAGCTGGGGACGAGGAGGTTGATCTCGGTGGCCGATGTGTCATTCGGCGTCGAGCCGAATCCACAGGCCGCGAGCGTCATGGTGACCATGGCCGCGCTGGCGACCACTGCACCGATCCGCAGGGACTTCTTCATAGTTGGTCCTATTCTCTGGAGTTTGCTGGCTGTGTGCTTGCGTCAACGATGACGCTGGGAGTGCTCGATACCGCTTGTTCCTGATCGAGTATGACGTATTGCGCCTCGTTGTTGTCAAGAGTTGCACGTTAGACATCTATAACGATCATGTGCAATCATCAACCGATCACCCGGTAATCGCACGAGGAGCCGCATGTCATCCACCCCTGAGACCCCGGTCGGTGCCGAGCACATGGCGCGCGAACTCGCCTCCCAGCCGGAGGCGTGGAGTCGCGCGGCGGGCATGACGGCCGAGCAGCGTCTCCTCCCCGCTGCCGGCAGCCGCATCGCCGTGGTGGGCTGCGGAACGTCCTGGTTCATGGCACAGTCCTATGCGTGGCTCCGAGAGACGAGTGGCCAGGGCATCACCGATGCGTTCGCGGCGTCGGAGGCTCTCCTCGACCGCGACTACGACGCGATCGTGGCCATCACCCGGTCGGGTACGACCACCGAGGTGCTCGAGCTGCTGCAGGCGAACGGGCGCAAGGTGCCGGCCATCGGCATCGTCGGTGACGCCGGCTCCCCGCTCGTCGACCTGGTCGACGAGGTCATCGTGCTGCCCTTCGCCGACGAGAAGTCGGTCGTGCAGACCCGATTCGCGACCACGACCCTCGCGCTGCTGCGCGCATCCCTCGGTGCCGACCTCGCGCCCGCGATCATGGACGCGATGGATGTGATCGAGGCCGAGCTCGACCCCGAGCTGGTCGATGCCGAGCAGTACGCATTCCTCGGCAGTGGCTGGACCGTCGGCCTCGCCCACGAGGCGGCCCTCAAGATGCGCGAGGCGGCGCAGTCGTGGACGGAGTCGTATCCGGCGATGGAGTACCGCCACGGCCCGATCGCGATCGCCGCGCCCGGCCGCGTGACGTGGATGCTGGGCGAGCCTCCCGCAGGACTGGGCGCCGACGTCGAGTCGACTGGCGCCCGATTCGTCGAGAGCAACCGGGATGCGATGGCCGAGTTGGTGCGCATCCAGAAGGTCGCGCTCGCCCGCGCCCGCGCCCGCGGACTGAACGCGGACGAGCCTCGCAACCTGACCCGGTCGGTGATCCTCGAATGAGCGGGGCCGACACTGCATCCACGCCCCTCGAGCTGGGCGACGGGGATGCCGTCCT
>JBDSKH010000292.1:0-11323 GCA_039917005.1 Pseudolysinimonas sp. | reverse complement strand
AATGACGCCACCTGCTCGACGACGCCGGCCGTGTCCTGCACGGGGCTGGTATTCGCCATGGCGTGGACGACGGTGAACCCACCCGCGGCGGCTGCTCGCGACCCGCTCAGGACGGTCTCGCTCTGCTCGAAGCCGGGCTCGCGCAGATGGGTGTGGAGGTCGACCAGGCCGGGAAGCGCCTGCAGGCCCGCTGCGTCGATCTTCACGGCCTTCGCCGCGCTCAGCCCCGTGCCGCGCTCGGCGATCACGCCTTCGTCGATCAGGAGGTCGGTGGTCACGCCGTCGGGAAGAGTCGCCCCTGTGATCAGGATGCTCATGCGTCCACCGTCGTCGTCCTGCTGAGCACGAGGTACAGCACCGCCATCCGTATCGACACCCCGTTGGTCACCTGGTCGAGGATGACCGAGCGTTCCGAATCGGCTGCCGTCGCCGAGATCTCGAGCCCGCGATTCATCGGGCCGGGATGCATGATCATCGTATCCGCGGCCAGCCGGGTGAATCGCTCGTCGTCGAGGCCCCACTGACGTGCGTATTCACGCTCGTGCGGGAAGAAGGCGGCGTGCATCCGCTCGCTCTGGATGCGGAGCATCATGAGCACATCCGGTGCGTCGGCGATCGCGGCATCCAGGTCGCTCGAGGTCGTGGCGGGCCAGGAGGCGACGCCGGTCGGCAGGAGGGTGTGCGGCGCGACCAGATGCACGGCGGCGCCGAGCGTCTGCAGCAGCCAGACGTTCGAGCGGGCGACGCGCGAGTGGAGGATGTCGCCGACGATCGTGACCCGCACGCCGTCGAGATCCCGGCCGCGCGACGCCCCGCCGTGCAGGCGCTTGCGCATCGTGTAGGCGTCGAGCAGGCCCTGCGTCGGGTGCTCGTGCGTCCCATCCCCTGCATTCACGATGGCGGCGTCGATCCAGCCGCTGTCGGCGAGCACCCGCGCGGCGCCGGACGCTCCGTGCCGCAGCACCACCGCATCCACCCCCATCGCCGCGATGGTCTGGGCGGTGTCCTTCAGGCTTTCGCCCTTCGACACGCTCGAACCCTTCGCGCTGAAGGTGATCACATCGGCCGACAGCCGCTTGGCCGCCGCCTCGAAGCTGAGGCGCGTGCGGGTCGAGTCCTCGAAGAAGACGTTGGCGACGGTGCGGCCGCGCAGTGTCGGCAGCTTCGGCACCGCGCGCGTGGCGACGTCGGCCATGTCCTCGGCGATGTCCAGGATGCCGACAGCGGCATCGCGGTCCAGGTCGCGGACGGAGAGCAGGTGCTTCACTCGTCACCCGTGATCTCGACCAGGTCTTCGCCGTCGATCTCCGCCAGCTTGACGTTGATCCGCTCCGCGACCGCACTCGGCAGGTTCTTGCCCACGAAGTCGGCGCGGATCGGCAACTCGCGGTGGCCCCGGTCGACGAGCACCGCCAGCCGCACCGCGCGCGGCCTGCCGAGGTCGTTCAGCGCGTCGAGGGCGGCGCGGATCGTGCGCCCCGAGTAGAGGACGTCGTCGACCAGCACGACCGTCTTGCCGTCGATGCCGCCCTGCGGCACGCTCGTCGGACTCGGCGTGCGGGTGGGCTGCCGCGACAGGTCGTCGCGGTACATCGTGACGTCGAGGGCGCCCGTGACGCCGGATCCCGGGGCGAGCTCCTCGAGGATCGCGCCGATGCGCTCGGCAAGCAGCACGCCGCGCGTGGGGATGCCGAGGAGGACGAGATCGTGGCCGCCGCCGTCAAGGTCGGATGCCGAGGATTCGAGGATCTCGTGCGAGATGCGGGTGAGCGCCCGCGTGATGTCAGCCTGCTGCAGCACGGTTCGCGCAGCCATTCTGACCTCCTTCCCCGCCTCTCGGGACGGACTTAAAGGATGTCGATTTCGGGCGAGTCTAGCAGTCCGGGGGTCTGCCCCCCTCCCGCTCTGACGTCCCCCGTCGCTAGGATCGGCGGCGGCAGTCCGCCAGCCCCCTCCCGTCAGGAGTATTCGTGCGCAAGGTCTATTTCGTGATCACCGTGCTGTTGCTGATCTCGGTCGTGATCCAGTTCTACTTCGCCGCCCTCGGCGTCTTCGGCCCCCAGGGCGAGGATGACAACCTGTTCGGTTTCCACCGCATCAACGGCTCGGCGGTCCTGCCGTTGCTGTCGGTTCTCGCCGTCGTCTTCGCTGCCGTCTCACGTGCCGGCGCCCGCACCGTGTGGCTGTCGGCCCTCCCCATCCTGCTGATCGCCGTGCAGTACCTCATCTTCATCGTGGGTGGCCTGGTCGGCGGGGGCGACGAAGACACCCCGACCGTCGGCAGCGCCATCATCCTGGGCGTCCACGCCCTCAACGGCCTGGCGATCATGGGCACGATCCTCACGCTGATGTCGCGCGCACGTGCTCGCGCCTTCGGCAAGGACGACGTCTCCGGCGGAGCACCCACGACCGCCTGATGTCCTCACTCTCCGGCGCCTGGCTCGTCATCTCCCTGCTCCAGCTCGTCGCGTGGATCGGGGCATGTGTGCTGGGCGCCGGCGTGGGATCCCTCGGGGGAAGACTGCGTTCGGCGGCGATCGCTGCCCTGGCGGTGCTCGCTGGCGCTGCATCCCTGGGCGCGCTCGCGGTCGCCATCTCGCTCGTAGCTGTCGACTGGGCGTGGGGCGCCGAAAAGCTGCTGGTCGCCGCCCCGATCGGTGTCGTCAGCTCGCTCGGAGCGGCCGTGTTCACCGTGCGTGATGCCTTCCGTGCTCGTCGTGGCAAGCCGTCCGAGCCCGTCCTCCTCGGGATCATTATCTCGGCGGCGATCGGAGCGCTCGTAGCACCCATCGCCCTCCTGCTGATCGGCTCGGAGGTGACCTGGCAGGTCGTGCTGACGGCCGTGCTCGTCTGGCTCTCTGGATCCGCCGTGGCGATCTTCGCTACGTGGGGCCGGCCCCGTAGGGTCGTGTTCTCGACGGCCGGATTCGCGGTTCTCTCCGTCGCGCTTCTCGCGCTGTTCACGGTATTCGGGCCCAGCGTGGCCACCGCGTCCGAGGGCGGCCACCATCTGCCTCCCGTTGCATCGGACGACGCGCCGGCCGTCTCGGTCGCCGACCTTCGGGAGACCGACGGCGACGGCCGTCCCGTGCACCGGTTCGACCTCGAGGCGCGGCACCAGACCATCACCCTGCCCGACGGATCCGACTACGACGCCGTGACCTTCGGATCGCTTCCGGGGCCCGAGTTGGTGGTGACGGAAGGCGAGCTGGTGGAGGTCACACTCACCAACCGCGACGTCGAGGACGGTGTGACTCTGCACTGGCACGGCTACGACGTTCCGTCGGGAGATGACGGAGTCGCCGGCGTGACGCAGGATGCGGTCGCGCCCGGCGAGTCATTCGTCTACCGCTTCGTCGCCGGCCAGGTCGGCACCTACTGGTACCACACGCATCAGGACGCGCTCGAGGGCATCGTCCGCGGGCTGTACGGCGCGCTGATCGTCGTTCCTTCTGATCCCGCGGCGAGCGACGAAGTGACGGACGTCACGGCCCTCATCCACACCATCAGCGGCGAGACGCTGATCGGCGACGACGACGTCCTGCGCGTGCCGGCCACTGGACCCGTGCGACTCAGGCTCGCCAACACCGACCAGGGTCCTCGAAGCGTCGTCCTGAATGCGGACTCGCAGCTCGTGGCCCTCGATGGAACCGACCTCGGTGAACCCTCGACCCTTCCGGCGGGGACCGTGCTGCGGATTCCCGCGGGCGGGCGGGCTGACCTGGTCGTGGATGGCGGCGCGCCCGTCTCCCTCCGCGTCGAGCACGGGGGGACCAGCGGAATCATCGTCGGAGGTGACGGGGAACCGGCAGACCTCTCCTTCGACGGCCCCGAGTTCGATGTCCTCGATGCCGCCTCCGGTCCCCTGCCGGATTGGGCCCGAGGCCCGTACGACGTCGAGGCGTCGCAGGTGCTGGACCGGCTCATCCGGGTCGTCGCGGGCGTCCCGCGGCTGGCCGACGTCATCAACGGCGCGGCGTTCCCCAGCATCCAGCCGATCGTCGTCGAGGAGGGCGATGTGGTGGCCGTCACGATGGTCAACCGCGGCACCGAGACCCACCCGATGCACATGCACGGCCACCACATGCTCGTGATCTCGCGCAACGGCGTCGCGGCCGACGGAGCACTCTGGCTGGACACCATCGACGTGCGGCCGGGCGAGACCTGGCAGGTCGTCTTCGTGGCCGACAATCCCGGGCTCTGGATGGATCACTGCCACAACCTGGAACATGCCGCGGCGGGAATGGTCATGCACCTCGCCTATCGCGGCGTCACCTCGCCGTTCGAGCTCGGCGGGGAGCACGGCAACTCGCCGGAGTGAGGGCCGTCAGCCCTTCGAGCGGGCGATTCCGCCCAGCAATCCGTTGAGGAAGCCCGCGGAATCCTCCGTGCTCAACACCGTTGCCGACTCGACGGCTTCGGCGATCGCCACGCCGTCGGGAACCTCGTCGTTGAAGAGGATCTCCCACGTCGCCAGGCGGGCCAGAGCGCGGTCGAGTGCCGGCATCCGGTCGAGGGTCCACCCCTGGGCGTGCTCGACGATCGCCGCGTCGATAGCGGTGAGGTTGGCCTCGACGCCTTCTACCAGCTCGCGGGCGTAGGACCAGGACGACTCGCGCTGCGGCTGCGCGGCGGCGCGGCCCGCTTCCTCGTCGAGCATCGCCGCGATGGGCTGATCGCGCACGTCGGCGCCGAACAGGATGTCGAGGGCGCGCTTGCGGGCCTTGGTCCGGGAACTCACAGTCTGCGGGCGATCACGGGCTAGTCGGTGACGCGGCCGAGGTAGTTGCCGTCGCGCGTGTCGACCTTGACCCTGGTGCCCTGCTCGAGGAAGAGCGGCACCTGGATCTCGTGACCCGTCTCGAGCGTCGCGGGCTTGGTGCCGGCGCTCGAGCGGTCACCCTGCAGGCCGGGTTCGGTGTAGGTGACCTCGAGCACGACCGAGGTCGGCAGCTCGACGTAGAGGGCCTCGCCGTCGTGGGTCGCGATGGTCACGGTCTGGTTTTCGAGCATGAAGTTGGAGGCGTCGCCGACCGTCTTCGCCGGGACGGTGACCTGGTCGTAGTCGGTGGTGTCCATGAAGACGAAGCCTTCGCCGTCACGGTAGAGGTAGGTGAAGTCGCGCCGGTCGACGGTCGCGAAGTCGATCTTGGTGCCGGCGTTGAAGGTGCGGTCGACGACCTTGCCGCTCGTGATGCTCTTGATCTTCGTGCGGACGAACGCGCCACCCTTGCCGGGCTTGACGTGCTGGAATTCGACGACATTCCAGAGCTGTCCGTCGATGTTGAGAACGGAGCCGTTCTTGATGTCGTTGGTCGTGGCCATGGTCGTCAAGCCTACCGGGCGCCGGGACTACCCCTTGCCGGGCATGCGTCCGATGGCCGACAGCGCGAGCACGTACGAGTCGAACCCGAGCCCGGCGATCACGCCGGTCGCGACACCCGAGATGACACTGGTGTGCCGGAACTCCTCCCGCGCGTGCGGATTCGAGATGTGCACCTCGATGAGGGGGAGCCCGGCGCCGGTGACCAACGCCGCGGCATCCCGCAGGGCGTAGCTGTAGTGCGTGAAAGCCGCCGGGTTCAGGATGACCGGGCTGGCCTCGTCGACGGCCTCGTGCAGCCAGCCGATCAGTTCGGCCTCGTCGTCGGTCTGCCGAAGGTCGATCTCGACACCGTCGCCGGCCTCCTCGGTCAGCATCACGCGGAGCGCCGACAGGTCGAGCGTGCCGTAGACCTCGGGCTCGCGAGAGCCGAGCCGCCCCAGGTTGGGTCCGTTCAATACGAGCACGCGCGCCATGGCGCCAGCCTACGACCCCGCTGATTGAGTAGCGGTGCAGCCGCGTGTCGAAATCAGCATGCGCGGGACCGGTTTCGACACGCCGCCTTCAGCGGCTACTCAACCGACCGTCCCTAGTCGGAGATCTCCTGGTAGGCCGCGAAGAGGAGCTGCTCTTCGGGACCGGTGAGCGTCGTCGGGCGTCCGATGTCGTCGAGGACGATGAAGCGCAGCAGGTCGCCTCGAGCCTTCTTGTCCCGCTTCATGGTCGCGAGGAGGGTCTTCCAGCGTCCGGCCGGATAGGTGGTCGGCAGGGACAACGACTCCAGGATGCTGCGGTGCCGGTCGACCGCGGCGTCGCTGAGGGAGCGGGTGAGCCGCGAGAGCTCGGCCGCGAAGACCATCCCGATCGCGATCGCGGCGCCGTGCCGCCACTTGTACCGTTCGGCGTGCTCGATCGCGTGGCCGAGGGTGTGCCCGTAGTTCAGGATCTCGCGGAGCCCCTGCTCCGTGAAGTCCTCCCCCACGATGCGCGCCTTCATGGTGATCGCGAGTTCGATGGCGCGCCGGAACTGGGGCGTCGCCGGGTCGGTGGCGGCATCCACGTCGGCCTCGATGATGTCGAGGATCTCGGGTTCGGCGATGAAGCCGGCCTTGGCGATCTCGGCGTACCCGGCGAGAATCTCGTTCTTCGGCAGGCCGTCGAGCGTGTCGAGGTCGCAGAGCACGGCGCGCGGCATGTGGAAGGCCCCGACGAGGTTCTTGCCCTCCGCGGTGTTGATGCCGGTCTTGCCGCCGACCGCCGCATCCACCATGCCGAGCACGGTCGTCGGGATCTGCACCACGTCGATACCGCGCAGCCAGGTCGCGGCGACGAACCCTGCAAGGTCGGTCGTCGCGCCACCGCCCATGCCGATGACCGCGTCCGAGCGGGTGAAGTCGGTCTGCCCGAGGATCTGCCAGCAGAACGCCGCGACCTCGACGCGCTTCGCACCCTCGGCATCCGGGACCTCGGCGAGGAAGACCTGGTACTTCTCGGCCAGCTGCGCGCGAAGCGCCTCGGCACGGGCGCCCAGCGTCGGAGCGTGCACGATCAGCACCTTCGCGACCTGCGGGCCGAGATGGGAAGCGACATCGGCCAGCAGTCCGCGTCCGACGAACACCGAATAGCCGCGCGAGCCTGCCACGGTGATCTCGGTCGTGGCGTCCGGTGTCACGCCGGTGTCGCTGCCCATGCCGCCACCTCCTCGGCGATTGAGTCGTACGGCCGGTGCGAGGTGTCGATCGTCAGATCGCTGAGACCCTCGTAGATGTCACGACGCTCGTCGAAGATGCGCTGCCAGTCGCTGACGCCGTCGCGAATCAGGGGGCGCTTGCCGTCGCCGAGCCGTCCTTCGACGGCGCGGGCGCTGACGGTCAGGAACACGACGCGCTTTCCGCGCAGGTCGGTCTGTGTCGAGGGATCCAGCACGGCGCCGCCGCCGAGCGAGACGACGTCGTCCGTGGCAAGGGCCCGCGCGACCGCAGCCCGTTCCAGTTCGCGGAAATAGGGCTCGCCGTGCTCGGCGAATATCTCCGCGATCGGCCCGTGCTCGGCGACGATCGTCTTGTCGGTGTCGGTGAAGCCGACCTCCAGGATGCGCGCTACGCGCTTGCCCACTCGGGTCTTGCCGGCGCCCATCGGGCCGACCAGCACGACCGGCGGACCGGTCATGAGTCTGTGCTCGAGCCCGGCGAGGAACTCGACGCGGTGCGGTGCGTCTCGGGGATGCTCGCGAGGTATCCGTCGAGATTGCGCTTCGTCTCGGTGACCGAGTCGCCGCCGAACTTCTCGAGAACGGCGTCGGCCAGCACGAGGGCGACCATCGCCTCGGCGACCACGCCCGCGGCGGGGACGGCACACACATCCGAGCGCTGATGATGGGCTTCGGATGCCTCCCCCGTCGCGACGTCCACCGAGCGCAGGGCATGCGGCACGGTCGCGATCGGCTTCATGCCGGCACGCACGCGGAGGACCGTGCCCGTCGACATCCCGCCTTCCGTGCCACCTGCCTTGTCGCTCAGCCGGGTGATGAGGCCGTCGTCGACCACCAGCTCGTCGTGAGCCTGTGAACCGGGCCGCGTCGTCGTCAGGAAGCCGTCTCCGACCTCCACGCCCTTGATCGCCTGGATGCCCATGAGCGCGCCGGCCAGACGGGCGTCGAGGCGGCGATCCCAGTGCGTGTAGCTGCCGAGTCCTGGCGGGAGTCCGTACGCGAGCACCTCGACGACGCCGCCGAGGGTATCGCCGTCGTCGTGGGCCCGGTCGATGCGAGCCACCATCGCCGCGGAGGTCTCGGGGTCGAAGCACCGCAACAGGTCGGCGTCGAGCGCCTCCACGTCGTCGGGCGTCGGAAGCGGGCGGCCCTCGGGCACGCGAACCGTCTCGATCGACAGAGTGTGCGCGACGAGCCGGATGCCGAGCTCGCCGAGGAAGGCACGCGCGACAGCACCCAGGGCGACCCGCGCCGCGGTCTCGCGGGCGCTCGCACGCTCGAGGACGTTGCGCGCCTCGTCGAAGCCGAACTTCTGCATCCCGACCAGGTCGGCGTGACCGGGTCGGGGCCGGGTCAGCGGTGCGCCGCGTCCCTTGGGCAGGGCCTCGACGTCGACCGGCTCCGGGCTCATGACGTCGACCCAGCGCGGCCACTCCGTGTTGCCGATCCGAAGGGCGACGGGGCTGCCCATCGTGAGGCCGAAGCGGATGCCGCCCGAGATCGAGAGCTCGTCCTCCTCGAACTTCATGCGCGCTCCGCGGCCGTAGCCCAGCTTGCGGCGTTGCATGTCGGCTTGGATCTGAGCCGGCGAGATCGGGACGCCGGCGGGCAGGCCCTCGAGGATCGCGACGAGCTCGGGCCCGTGCGACTCCCCCGCGGTCAGCCAGCGCAGCATGGTTCCCATCCTGGCAGGGTCAGAGCCCGACGGCAGACCGCATGGCGGCGACGACCTGCGCCTCACGTGACAGTTTCCCGCCCTCCTCGCCGGTGACGAATATGCGCACCTGCGCGAACGCTTGATGCAGCAGCATCTGGAGACCGCTGACGACCGTGCCGCCCACGTCGGTCCAGCTCGCCGCAAGAGCGCTCGGCCACGGTTCGTACGCCACGTCGAGCAGCACAGACCCGGCACGGACCGCCGCCGGGTAGGCCACGTCGATCGGGGTACCGCCGGGGAGGGTCGAGACGACGGCACTCGGGATGTTCAGCGAGCGATCCATCATGCCGATTGGCCGGATCGCCAACTCGATCCCGAGAGCCGAGGCAAGCGGCTCCAGGGAGCGCGCCTTCTCGGGATCGCGTGCGGATACGAGCACGCGCGTCGCCCCGAGCCGCGCCACGGCCGCGAGTACTGACGCCGCCGTCGCACCGGCCCCCAGCAGCTGCACGTCGTCGAGCGACGTCACCCCGGCATCCGCGAACGCGCCGATGATGCCCGCGACGTCGGTATTGAAGCCGCGCGTGCTCCCCGCGTCGAGCAGGACCGTGTTGGCCGCCCCCACCTCATCCACGAGTGCCGAGCGCTCGTCGAGCAGGGTGAGCACCTCCCGCTTGAGCGGCATCGTCAGCGACAGACCGCGCCAGGATGCATCCAGGCCGCCGAGGAACGTCGCGAGCCCGTCGTTGGCGACCTCGATCGCCGAATACTCCCAGTCCAGCCCGAGCACGTCGTAGGCGGCCGCGTGGAGTGCCGGCGACTTCGAATGGGCGATCGGCGAGCCGAGCACGGCAAGCCGCGCCCGGTCCGGCGCGCCGGTCACTCGCAGTACGACGCGTTCTCGGCGCTCTCGCGGCACCACGCCCGCAGCTGCGCCGCCGCGGCCTCGTGCTGTTCGGCGGTCTCGGAGAAGACGGTCTCGCCCGTCTTGAGGTTGATCGGCACGAAGAACAACCAGGCTCCGTCCGCCGGGTTCACGGCGCCGTTGATCGCCGCGTCGCCCGGATTGCCGATCGGCCCGATCGGCAATCCGGCGTTGGCGTAGGTGTTCCAGAGGTTGCTCGCGTCCGCCCGCTCGGCGTCCGTGGTCCACACGGTGTGCGTGTTACCGGTTCCATAAGCCACCGTGGCGTCGGATTCCAGGTGCATGCCCTGGTCGATCCGGTTGAGGAAGACCCGTCCGATCTTGGCCATGTCGTCGACGTTCTGGCCGGCCTCGCGCTGGATGATCGAGGCCAGGATCACCGTGGTGAGCCTGCTCTCGGGTGCGACGCCCGCGGCATCCAGTCGGGTGATCGACTCGGTCACGAGTCGCTGGAGCGCCTGCGCGGCCGTGGTGCCGGGATCGAACTCGTAGGTGGCCGGGAAGAGGAAGCCCTCGATGCTCTTCGCCTCGGCGGGCACGCCGTACGCGACGTAGTCCGCCGCCGCCGTCGTGAAGTCCTCGACCGGGAGCTCGAGCGCGGAGGCGAGCAGTGCGTAGATGTCGACCGCGGCCGTCCCCTCGGGGATGGTCACCGAATTGAGGATCTTGTTGGCCGGGTCCTGCAGGGCACTGATCGCCGACTCGGCGCTCATCTGCTCCTGGAGCGTGTAGTTGCCGGGCTGGAAGCTCACGTCCGGGTGCGCGATCAGATAGTCGTAGGTCGCGTCGAACGTCATCGTGACCTTCTTGGCCAGCAGTTCCTGCGCGACGTCGCCGCCGATGTCACCGGCCTGGATGACGACGATCGCCTCGACGCCGTTGCCGGTGCCGGGGTAATCGTTCGGGACCTCCCAGCCGAGGACCTCCCGGATCTTGTCCTCGTAGTTGGTCCAGGCGTAGACGCCGCCGACCGCGATGAGCGCGAACACGGTCGTCACTCCGACCAGCCAGCCGATCCAGCGCCGGCTGCGCTTCTTCTCGGGACCGCCGAACTCTCCACCGCGTCGCCCGCCACCCTTGCCGCCGGCGCCCTCGCGCAGTTCACGGCGAGTCGTCGGCACGAGACCCTGCCCCTGCATCGGACCTGCCGCACGCTGGATCGGGACGGCCGCCGTGGCGGTCGCCTCCGCCGCCGCGACTGCGAACGGGTCGGAGAGTCGCGCCGTGGGGAACTGCTGCGAGACGGGCTCCACCGAGACCGGCTGGACCGGCGCGGGACGGGTCGGTTCAACGCCGTTCGGGCGGAAGATGTCGTCCCAGTTGGTCTCGTCAGGCACGTGTCCCACGGCTTTCGTTACAGGTCGATCAGGGCGCCGGGCGGTCGCGCCGCCGTCCGCTCGAAATCGAGAGCGTTCTGCAGGATGATAACAGCGGCAACCTGGTCGATCACGGGAGCTGAGCCCTTCGCGCGTCGCCCGGCCTCGCGCAAGGCCCGCTGCGCGCTGACCGTCGAGAGCCGTTCGTCGACCAATCGTACCGGCGTTGCGGATGCCGCGGCCAGCGCCTTGGCGACGTCGCGGGCGTCGGTGGTCGACATCGTGTCGCCGCCACCGAGCGACAGCGGGAGCCCGACCACGAACTCGGCAGCGTCGAGTTCTGTCGCCAGTTGGACGAGGCGCGCCACGGTGTCCGCATCGCGTCGCAGTG
>JBDSKH010000291.1:0-3697 GCA_039917005.1 Pseudolysinimonas sp. | reverse complement strand
GTGGTCGAAGGCTTGCTGCGGGTAGACGTGCACAACCGCGTCCCCGCGGTCGTCGTCACCATCGCCGTCGTGGCGACGCTGTTCTGGCGACGCACCCACCCCCTTCTGATGTTCACGATCGCGTTCGTCGTCACCGAAGTGTTCGCCCTGGTGACCGGCGACGACGTGCAGCTCTACTCCAGCGCCTTTCTCCTGCTGCTGGTGTACTCGGTGTTCCGATGGGGCTCGGGGCGCGCCATCGTCATCGGCGGTGCTGTCATGATCGCGACGGCTTTCACTTCGACATTGCGGGCACCATTCGATCTGGCCAACCTCATCGGCGGGTTCCTCTTCCTGCTCCTCACCGCCTCGATCGGGTTGCTGCTGCGCTTCAGGGCGGGGTCCCGGATGCGGGAGCTCGACCGCGCGAAGTCGAACGAACGCGAAGAGCTGGCCCGCGATCTGCACGACACGGTCGCGCATCACGTATCCGCCATCGCGATCCAGGCTCAGGCCGGGCTCGCCACGGTCGGCACGAATCCCGACGCGGCCACAGCCGCACTGCGGGTGATCGAGGCCGAGGCGTCACGCACCCTCGCCGAGATGCGATCGATGGTGCGCGTGCTTCGGCGGGATGACGCGGCACAGCTGGCGCCGGCCTCGAAGGTCGACGACCTGCGGCAGCTAGCGAAGAGCGAGGGCGTGCCGATCATCGACGTCCAGATCGCCGGCGACGTCGACGCGATGCCCGCCCCGGTCGCGTCCGCCATCTACCGGATCGCGCAGGAGTCGGTCACCAACGCCCGGCGTCACGCCCGCTACGCGACCCGGATCGACGTGCACGTCGAGGTCGACGACGAGCGGGTGCGCCTGACCGTGCACGACGACGGCACGGCCGGCGCGGCCGGAGCGCCCGGCTACGGAATCACCGGCATGACCGAACGCGCCGCTCTGCTTGGCGGCACTTGCACGGCGGGCCGCGACTCGGACGGCGGCTGGACCGTCACCGCCGACCTGCCGCGCACCCCACAATCACGCACCCCTCAATCCCGCACCCCTCCATCCCGCACCGGAGCCGCATGACGATCCGCGTCCTCATCGCCGACGACCAGGAGCTCGTCCGCACCGGGCTGCGCATGATCCTCGACGCGCAGGACGACATCGAGGTCGTGGGCGAGGCGGTCGACGGACAGGAAGCCGTCGACCTCGCACAGTCGCTGCATCCCGATGTGTGCCTGTTCGACATCCGGATGCCGCGGCTCGACGGCATCGAAGCGACCCGGATCCTGGCGGGGCCGGGCGTCGAGAACCCGATGGCCGTGGTCGTGATCACGACGTTCGATCTCGACGAGTACGTTTACGCGGCCCTTCGTGCCGGCGCCCGGGGTTTCCTGCTGAAGGACGCGGGATCCGCGCTGCTCGGGCAGGCCATCCGCGCGGCCGCCGAGGGTGACGCGCTCATCGCCCCGAACGTCACCGTGCGCCTGCTCGAGGCATTCGCCGGGACGCCGCAGCTCGACTCCGCGCCGTTGGCGCAACCGATCGAGCCGTTGACCGCACGCGAAGAGGACGTCCTCGCGACCGTCGCCCGTGGCCTCAGCAACAGCGAGATCGCCGGCGAGCTGCACATCACCCTCAGCACCGTGAAGACGCACCTCGCGAGTCTCATGACCAAGCTCGGCGTGCGCAATCGCGTCGAGATCGCCATCTGGGCGCTCGCGCGCCGCCGGCAGAACTGACCAAGGAGCATCATGCCCACGACAGACAAGACCCAGATCCCCGACACCGCCAAGCCCCCGTTCCTCCCGCCGAGGTGGTTCGTTCGCGTGGCCTGGGTCGTGCATCGCGCCATCTACCGCGTCACCGGCGGCCGTCGTGGCCTCTGGCTGCCGACGCCGGGCAAGTGGGGCACGATGCGCGTCACGACCATCGGCCGCAACACCGGCAAGGAGCGCAGCGTCATCCTGGGCTACTACGAGGACGGTGCGAACCTCGTCACCATGGCCATGAACGGCTGGGGCGAGGGCGAGCCGGCCTGGTGGCTGAACCTGCAGGCGAACCCGGATGCGACGGTCATCCTGAAGAACGGAGGTCGCTCCGTGCGGGCGGCCGCGGCCGAGGGTGCAGAGCGCACGCGCCTCTGGGCACGCTGGGGCGAGATGGGCGACGACGTCGACGGCTACGCGAAGCTGCGCTCGACCGAGACCGCGGTCGTGGTGCTCAGTCCGCGCTGAGGTCGCACGTGCGCCTGGAGGGCCGTGCCATCAGTGCGTCAGGCCCTCTTCGAACTCGGCGATCGGGTCGTACCAGCCCGCCTCGAGCACCGCGGTCTGCACGATCTTGTCGAGGCCGAAGATGATCGCGATGCCGATGAGAATGAGCAGCACGCCGATCACCCGCGAGAACACAGACCCCGGACGGGACAGCCAGCCGAGCCGTCGCGCGAAGGCCTGCCCGACGAAGGCGACGAGCAGCAACGTCACCGCCAGCCCGACCGAGTACGCCAGCAAATAGAGCAGACCGACCGCGAACGTCGAAGGCAGCACGGCCGCGACAATCAGTGCGTAGGTCGGCGAGCAGCTGCTGAACACCGGTCCAAGGGCGGCCCCGAGAAGGAAGTCGCCCCAGAATCCGCCGCGGCGATAGGACCGGTCGAGAGCCGAGTTCGCCCGTCGCTGCACGCCCGAGATCACGCGCTCCCATGCAGCGGGGAACAACAGGGTCAAGCCGAATCCCACGAGGATCAGGCCGGAGATCAGCTGCCACACGATCCGCGGCACCCCGAGCAACGCAGTCGTCGCCTGCAACAGCAACGTGAAGACGATGATCGACACGACGAGGCCGAGGACGATCACCACGGGGCGGAACCACTGCCGCTCCGCCGCGGCCGCATCCGGCGCCGTTCGCACGAGGGATCCGCCGACGATCACGGGCAGCACCGGCAGCACGCAGGGGGCGGCGACGGTCAGGATGCCGGCGACGAACGAGACCAGGAGGAGTGCGCTCACAGAGCCATGGTCTCGACGACCGCTTCCCATCGCGGGTCGTCGTAGGCGGTGAGACGCTGCACGACCTCGCCGTCAGCGTCGAGCTCGACGAAGGTCGTGCGCATCGGTACGCCGTATTGCACCTCGAGGTCCTGATGGGTGTCCCAGTCGACCTTGATGACCGTGACCCCGTCGGGCACCCCGTCAGCGAGGATGCCCTCCTCGAGCGTCCGGCACTGCCCGCACCACGGCGCGTGGAAGAACAGAACGACCTTGCCCTGTGCATCCGCGATGGCGGTCTCGGTGTAATCGACGTAGGTGCCCGGGATGGATGCGACGGCGTCGCCCGCAGGCTCGTCGGCGTCGTCGCTCGTGTCGTTCGCGATCGCCGTCGGCGTCGGCGGCGGCGCGTTCACCGTCTTCGTCAGCCAGAGGGCGCCGACCGCCCCGCCGATCACGACGACCAGTACGACGATGACCGCGATCAGGCGCTTGCTCATACCCATGGTTCGGAACCGTACGCCACAGAGAGTGGTCTCGCGGTGGTGGGTTTCTCTGACTAGAGTCAGAGAATGCCCGCAACGATCGACTCGACCAGCATCGCGCGCGTGCGCCGCTTCAATCGCACGGTCACGCAGCGGGTGGGCGCGCTCGACGACAGCTTCCTCAGCCGCACCCGCCCGCTCGCTCAGGCCCGCATCCTGTACGAGATCGACAACGGCCATAGCGAG
>JBDSKH010000290.1:0-10576 GCA_039917005.1 Pseudolysinimonas sp. | reverse complement strand
GAAGCGGATGCTGGCCAAGGCACGGCAGATCCTGATCTCCGAGCTGGCGCTCGCCGAGAAGACCGACGAAGAGAAGGCCTCGACGGTCCTCGACGAGGTCCTCGCCTCCTGAGCCCGTCCGCCGGTTGAGTAGCGCTACGCGCGTGTCGAAACCTGCTGTCGCCATCATCGTCGTTGCCGCCGGCAGCGGCAGCAGGCTCGGCAACGCCGAGCCCAAGGCGTTCGTCGAGCTCCGCGGTGTCCCGATCCTCGAGCACGCCCTCAACGGGGTGTTCGATGCGGTCGAGCCTGCGCAGGTCGTCGTTGTCGCGCCGCGTGCCAAGCTCGCCGCGGCGAAGACGATCGCTGCGCGCGCTGCCGGGGCGGCATCCGGGTACCTGACGGTCGTCGCCGGCGGCGAGACGCGCCAGGCCTCGGTCGCCGCAGGTCTCGCCGCGCTCGACCCGGAGGTCGAGGTCGTGCTCGTCCACGACGCGGCACGCGCCCTCACGCCCGGCGCCATGTTCGACCGGGTGATCTCGGCCGTGCGAACCGGCGGCGCAGAGGGCGGCGGGGTCATACCGGCGCTTCCGGTCAGCGACACCATCAAGAGGATCGACCGGCGCGAGCAGGTGGTCGGTACCGTCAACCGGGCCGATCTCGTGCACGTCCAGACGCCGCAGGGATTCCCGCGCGCGCCTCTGGTCGCGGCCTACGAGGCGGCGGTGAAGGAGCACACCGACGACGCGGCGCTGTTCCAGGAGGCCGGCGGCGCCGTCTCGATCGTCGAGGGCGAGGACCGCGCCTTCAAGATCACGACCCCGTGGGACCTGCGGCGCGCGGAGAACGTGCTCGGGATCGCCTCGGGGCTGCGCAGCGGCCTGGGCGTCGACGTGCACGCCTATGACGACTCCGCCCCGCTCTGGCTGGGCGGGGTCTATTGGCCTGACGAGCCGGGACTCGCGGGGCACAGCGATGGCGACGTCGTCATCCACGCGATCTGCGATGCGCTGCTCTCGGCCGCGGGGCTCGGCGACATGGGCACGCGATTCGGCTCCGACGAGCCGCGCTTCGCCGGGGCACGCAGCGAGACGTT
Source organism: Pseudolysinimonas sp. (assembly GCA_039917005.1). Lineage (GTDB taxonomy): Bacteria > Actinomycetota > Actinomycetes > Actinomycetales > Microbacteriaceae > JBDSKH01. Next base: position 9,501 of record JBDSKH010000290.1, on the reverse strand, counting down.
CCTGCGCGAGACCCTGACCCTGGTCACCGGATCGGGATTCGCGATCGGAAACCTCGCCGTGCAGGTCATCGGAAAGCGCCCGCGCATCGCTCCGCGACGCGGCGAGGTAGAGACTCTGCTGACCGGGCTCGTGGGGGCGCCGGTGAGCGTCTCGGCGACGACGACCGACGGGCTCGGGTTCACCGGACGCGGCGAGGGGATCACCGCGATCGCCATCGCTACCCTCATCGCGACCTGACCGGCGCCGTCACCCGAACGTCGCGCGCAGCTCCTCCGCCATGAGGTCCGGTTCCTCCCAGGCCAGAAAGTGCCCACCGCGGCCCGGCTCGTTCCACCGCACGATGTTCGAGCAGGCACGCTCGGCAATGGATCGCGGGAAGCCGGTCATGCCGGGCTCGTGGCTCAGGGTGAAGGCCGCGGGTACGTCGATTGCCGGCCGAGCAGCGCCATGGTCGTAGTCGTAGTATTGCCGTGCCGAGGTGCCGATGCTGCCGCTGACCCAGTAGAGCGTGGCCAGCGTGAGCAGTTCGTCGTCCGCCAGGCGAGAGCGCAGATTCCCGTCGCAGTCGCTCCAGTCGCGCCACTTGTCGGCGATCCACGCGAGGAGGCCGGAGGGGGAATCCAGCAGCGCCGCTGCGATCGTGTCCGGCCGGGTGATCATGATGGCGCTATACCCGCCGTCGGTCTCGTCGAAGGCCTCCTCAGCGTCGAGGAAGGCCTGCTCCTCTGCGGTCAGTGGCGGCACGTCGAAGGATGCCGGGAAGGGCGGATGGATCATGTGGATGGCGGCGACGCTCTGCGGATAGAGGGCGCCGAGCCACGCGGCCACCGTTCCCCCGATGTCGCCGCCGAACGCCCCGTAGCGCGCGTACCCGAGTTCGCCCGACATCAGGTCGTGGATGAGCGCGGCCGTGCCGTTGCGTGTCCAGAAGCCGGGCTGCAGGGCGCTGAACGCGAATCCGGGGAGGCTCGGGACGACGACGTCGTGCCCGGCGGCCGTCAGGCGGTCGACGAGGGGCAGCATCTCCAGAAACGACGACGGCCAGCCGTGCAGCAGGACGATCGGGACGGCGTGCGTCGCCTCAGCCGCGCGGGCGTGGATGAAGTGCAGCGGAGCCGCGCCGGTCGTGCGGAACTGCGGGTACGCGTTGATCACGCCCTCGCGGGCTCTCCAGTCGAATCCGTCGTGCCAGCGCTCGACCAGTTCTCGCAGGTATCCCGGGTCGAAGCCGGCTCGTCCCGGCTCGGGATCGGAGGGGGTCGCGAACCTGGTGCGAAGGAGCCTGCCCCGCAGGTCGTCGAGCACCTCGTCAGCGATGTCGATAGTGAACGGTTCGATGGCCATCCGTCCAGCATCGACCATCCGCGTCGAGACGTCACACGTCGGGAGCCGGCCCCCGCCCCCGTAAACTCGACGGGTGACCGTCCGCCTCTACGACACCCGCACCCGGGCGCTGCGCGACTTCGTGCCGCTCGTTCCGGGCAAGGCGGGCATGTACGTCTGCGGACCCACGGTGCAGTCGTCCCCGCACATCGGTCACCTGCGCAGCGCCCTCGCCTACGACCTGTGGCGCCGCTGGCTGGAGTATCGCGGCTACGACGTCACGTTCGTGCGCAACGTCACCGACATCGACGACAAGATCCTGGCCGCGACGGCGAACGAGGAGTGGTGGGCGCTCGCCTACCGCACCGAGCTCGAGTTCACCGCGGGCTACAACATGCTCGGCATGCTGCCGCCGACCTACGAGCCGCGCGCGACCGCGAGCGTCCCGCAGATGCAGGACATCATCCAGACGCTCATCGACAAGGGCAACGCCTACGCCGCCGACGACAGCACGGGCGACGTCTATTTCGACGTGAAGACCTGGGACGCATACGGCGAGCTCACGAACCAGAAGCTCGACGACATGGAGGATTCCCCCGACGCTCCGGCGCGCGGCAAGCGCGACACGCGCGACTTCGCCCTGTGGAAGGGCACGAAGCGCGGGGAGCCGCAGTCGGCATCCTGGGCATCGCCGTGGGGATCCGGCCGGCCCGGATGGCATATCGAGTGCTCGGCGATGTCGAAGCGCTATCTGGGGGCCGCGTTCGACATCCACGGCGGCGGTCTCGACCTGCGCTTCCCGCATCACGAGAACGAGCTGGCGCAGTCGACCGCCGCGGGCGACGCCTTCGCGACCTACTGGGTGCACAACGGCTTGGTGAACATCGAGGGCCAGAAGATGTCGAAGTCCCTCGGCAATTCGGTCTACGCCTCGGAGCTGCTGGCCGACGCCCGCCCCGTCGTGGTCCGCTACTACCTGGCGAGCGCGCATTACCGCTCGAACATGGACTACCACCGCGGAGCCCTCGTCGAGGCCGAGGCCGCCTTCTCGCGCATCGAGGGGTTCCTGCAGCGCGCGGCCACGAGGCTCGAAGGGTCGGGTGCCGCGGGCGGCATTCCCGGGCAGTTCCCCGAGGAGTTCGCGACCGCGATGGATGACGACCTCGGCGTCCCGCAGGCGCTGGGCGTCCTGCACGACGCGGTGCGAGCCGGCAACGCTGCCCTCGACGCCGACGATCTGCCGGAGGTGGCACGCCTGCGCGCCGAGGTCGAGGCGATGACCTCGCTGCTCGGCGTGAACCCCCTCGACCCGATGTGGGCAGACGCCGGTGGCGGCGTCGCGGAGGCCGCCCTCGGCTCCCTCGTGCAGCGCCTCATCGACGACCGCGAACGCGCACGCACCGCGAAGGACTTCGCGGCCGCTGATCGCATCCGCGATGAACTGACGTCCGCCGGCATCGCCCTCGATGACACCCCGGCCGGAACACGATGGAGTCTCGATGGCTAGACCAGCCCGGCCAGGTGCCGCAAGTCCGAAGAAGAAGAAGGGGCCGTCCGTCGGCACCGGCGGGCACAACCGCCGCGCGCTCGAGGGCAAGGGCCCGACCCCGAAGGCGACCGACCGCAGCTGGCACGTCGCGGGCAAGCGCAAGGCGGCGCAGGAGCGACTGGATGCTGCGCGGGCCAAGCACGGAGGTCGAGCGGGCGGGTCGTCGTCCGGCGCGTCGGGCGGCGCCTCGGGCGGGGCAGCGGGTGCGAGTCAGGGCAAGCGGCCAGGCCGTCCGAAGAAGGCCGACGACAGCGAGATGGTGACCGGGCGCAACTCGGTGGTCGAGGCGCTGCGTGCGAAGATCCCCGCGACGGCGCTGTACGTCGCCGCCCGCATCGAGTACGACGACAGGGTCAAGGAGGCGCTGTCTCTCGCGACCAAGCGCGGCCTCCCGGTGCTCGAGGTCATGCGTCCCGAGCTCGACCGGCTGAGCGGACCGGATTCCGTGCATCAGGGTCTCGCGCTCAAGGTGCCCCCGTACGAATACGCCTACGCTCCCGAACTGCTCGACCAGATCGTCTCGCGGGGGCAGACGCCCCTGCTGGTGGCACTGGACGGCGTCACGGACCCCCGCAACCTGGGCGCCATCGTGCGCTCGGTGGCGGCGTTCGGCGGGCAGGGCGTGATCGTGCCGCAGCGCCGCTCGGTGGGGATGACGGCTTCCGCGTGGAAGACCTCCGCAGGTGCCGCGGCGCGCGTGCCGGTCGCGATGGCGTCGAACCTGACGCAGACGCTCAAGGACCTCAAGAGCCGCGGCGTCTTCGTGCTCGGGCTCGACGGCGGCGGCGACGTCTCGTTGCCGGGACTCGAGCTGGCGAAGCAGCCCCTGGTCTTGGTCGTCGGCAGCGAGGGCAAGGGGCTCTCTCGACTGGTCACCGACACCTGTGATGCGGTCGTGTCGATCCCGATCGAGTCGGGCACCGAATCCCTCAACGCGGGCATCGCCGTGAGCGTCGCGCTCTACGAGGTGTCGAAGCTGCGAGCCAGGTGAAGGCTGCGGGCTCGCCCAGATTCGGTGCCCTGCGAGCTCCCTGGTACCGGGGCTATCTCGCTGGCGGCAGCCTGCTCATGGCGGGCGACAATTCCGAGCATGCGATCACCTACTGGGTGATGTGGCAGGCTTTCCATTCGCCGCTGCTGGCGGGGTTCGCGGTCATCAGCCATTGGCTGCCGCACCTGTTCTTCTCGGTGTTCTTCGGCAGCCTGGCCGACCGTTTCGACTGCCGGCGCCTCATCCAGATCGCGCTCGCACTGTTCGCCGCCGCATCGGTCTGCTGGGGGGTGCTGTTCGCGACGGGATCGCTTCAGGCCTGGCATTGCGTCGTGCTGCTGCTCGTGCACGGGTTCGCCAGCGCGCTCTGGCATCCCGCCAGCGGTGTACTGATCTTCGACATCGCCGGGGAGAAGGACGTGCCGAGCGCGGTCCGGCTGATGGCGACGGGCCTCAGCGTCGGTCAGCTGCTCGGTCCCGCGGTGGGTGCGTCGCTGCTCTTCACGGTCGGGCCCGCCATCGGCATGTTCCTGAACGTGCTGTTCTTCGTGCCCTTCGCCGTATACCTCTTCGTCCTGCCGATCGACGGCCACCGCCGCCGGCGGGAGCTGCCGCCGCGCATCGGGCTGCGGGACATGATCGCGGTCGTCCGGGAGCTGCCGCGGTATCCGTCGATCTTCGTCGTCGTGCTGCTGCAGGGTGCGACGGCCTTCCTGATCGGGACAGCCCTCATGCCGCTCTTCCCGGAGTTTGCGGCCCTGCTCGGCCAGGACACCTCGGGCTTCGCGTATGGCGTGCTGATCGTGGCGATGTCGGCGGGTGCCGTCATCGGCGGCGTCGCGCTGGAGACCATCGGGACCGTGCATGCCAACGCACGGCTGGCCATCGTGAGCACCCTGGTGTTCGCCGTCGCGGTCGGGGTCTTCGCGTTCTCGCACGACTATCTGCTGTCGGTGGCGATGCTGGTGGTCGCCGGCATCTCGTCGATCGCCTCCGCATCGATCTCGCAGACCGTCGTGCAGCTCGATGCACCGCCGGCTCGGCGAGGGCGCTTCCTCGGGGCGTACGGCATGACGAGCATGGGGCTCCGGGTCGGAAGCGGCGTCCTGTTCGGCGTTCTGGGCGCGCTCGTCGGAGCGCCGCTCGCGGTGGGCATCGACGCGGCGCTGCTCGTGCTGGTCGCCGTGGCGCTGTTCACCGTCGTGATCACCAGGGCGCGGGCGAGGCGCGTCCCGGCTTGACTTGACCCTGCCCGCCCGCTTCACTGGGTTAAGCGTTACTGAACACAGGCGTTCAGTCGTACTGAGGAGAGATCGATGAGCCCGCGCACCATCGTCGTCATCGGAGGCACATCGGGCATCGGCCTCGAGCTCGCCCACCGGGTCGTCGCCGACGGCGACCACGTTGTGATCTCGGGACGCGACCAGGCTCGCACCGAGGCCATCGCCGCAGAGATCGGGCCGGGTGCCAGCGCGGTCGCGGTCGACATTTCCGAGCCCGAGACCATCGCCGCATCCGTCGCCGGCATCGGGCACGTCGACGGCCTCGTGCTCGCTGCGATCGAGCGCGACGCCAACACCATCCGCGACTACGACGTCGGCCGTGCGCGGCGCCTCGTCGTGCTCAAGCTCGTCGGGTACACCGAGACTGTTCACGCTCTGAGCGACCGGCTCACCCCGACCGCCGACACGGGCATCGTGCTGTTCGGAGGGCGCGCCAAGGATATGCCGTACCCCGGCTCGACGACGGTCTCGACCATCAACGGCGGAGTCGAGGGTCTCACGAACTCGCTCGCCCTCGAGCTGGCGCCGATCCGGGTCAACGCCCTGCACCCGGGAATCATCGGCGACAGCCCGTTCTGGTCGAGTAAGCCACCGGAGGTGCTCGATGGTTACAAGGCGCGCACTCCGGGAGGCGCGCTCGCGACGATGACGGATGTCGTGGACGCCGCGCTCTTCCTGCTCCGGAACCGTGGCGTCTCCGGCACGCAGCTCTACGTGGATCGCGGCTGGCGGCTCACGTAGCGCAGCTGCGCCCCTAGCCCGCGGGGACCGGAAGGGTCAGCAAGAGATCGAGGTTCTGCGGCCCCCTCTCCAGCTCCCCAGCCTCGATGCGTCGCGCCAGCTCCACCGTGTGGGCGTTGTACGGAGCGACCTCGCCTGTCCGAGCGAGCACGTCCACCACGAGACCGTTGACCTCGAGGTACTCGGAATGCCGGCCCTTCATCCAGTCCTGCAGCACGGTGGTGCGGGTATCGGGAAGCGAGTACTTGTCGAGCACCTCGCCCAGGAGGTCGGCGGCGTACTGCTCGGGGCCGGTCACCTGCTCCGCCGTGAGGCCGAAAATCGGAACCAGTCGGCTGCCGTCTGCGACCGCGGCACGCGCCGCCTCCTTGCCGCACTCGACCATGAACTCGTGCACGCCGGGCATCCGGACTGCGTCGGCCAGCGCTTCGTCGAGGATCGCCGAGGGCACCAGCTCGCCTGCGTTGGCGACGAGCTTCATCCATTTCGACGATCGGATGTCGTCGGTCACCTCGACGGTGCCGGCGTGCTGCAGCGCCTCCTGGACATCGGGTGCCCGGCGCTGCGCCTCCGGGTGGACGCCGCCTAGCGCGAACCAGGAGTTCTCGGGTGCGTTCTGCCGCGTGACGACCCCGGGCTCGTACATGTTGGATGCCATCTCGATCACAGCGCCGATGGTCCGCTCGGGTCCGACGACTGCGGCGATGTCATCGATCGACATGCCGTTCTGCAGTCCCACTACCACGCCGTCGTCGGCGAGATAGGGCCTGATGAGCTCGACGGTCCACCGGGTGTCGTAGGCCTTCACGAGGACGAAGACGATGTCGAACTTCTCGCGCAGGGCGGCCACCTCGCAGAGATGCAACGCGGTTGGAACGGGGGTGATCACGGTCTCCAGCGGCAGCCGCACCTCGATCCCGCGGGCGCGCATCGCCTCGACGTGGGCGGGCCACTGTTCGATGAAGGTGACGTCCAGCCCGGCACGGATCAGGTCGGCTCCGATGCCCGACCCCTGCGCGCCGGTGCCGACGAAGGCGATCTTCTTCCCGAGCGGGGACATGTGGCCTCCTTGCCGAGCACCTACTGTGCAGTCAGACTACACATGGTCAACTCAGGCGCAACAGTGCATCGAGGTTCGCAGGCCCTGGGTCCATCTCGCCGCGCTCGATGCGATGCGCGACCTCGACCACGGCGGAATTCACGGGCGTCGGTACGCCCAGTCGCGCTCCCTCGGAGACGACGGTGCCGTTGATGTCGTCGACCTCGCTGTGGCGGTTCTTCGTCCAGTCCTGCAAGACGGTCGTCGTGGCGCCGGGCAGCACGAAACGCTCGTAGAGCTCGTCCAGCAGCGTGTCGACGACCGAGTCGGGCTGGGCGACGTCCTCCGCCGAGAGGCCGAAGATGGGCAGAAGCGGGTATCCGGCCGCGGCGCCCACGTCGCGCGCCTCGCGTCCGGCACCCACCATGACTTCCCGCAGCCGGGGCAACGTGATGGCATCGAACATGGGCAGGCCGACGATGGCGGTCGGCACGAGCACAGTGGCGTTGCTGATGAGCTTCATCCACTTGGTCGCGCGGATGTCGTCCACGATCTCTACCGTGCCGGAGTGGCGGAGGAGCTTCGCCACATCCTCCCGGCGCGGTTCGGCGGAAGGGTCGATGCTGCCGATCGCGAACCACGAGCGCGCGGGCCCGGAATGCCGGCGGACCACGCCCGGCTCGGACATGGTCGACGAAATCTCGATCACGGTGCCCATGGTGCGACCGGGACCCACGACGGATGCGATCGCATCCGTGCTCATGCCGTTCTGCACACCGGCCAGGATGCCGTCCTCAGCCAGGTACGGCCGGATCAGCTCTGCCGCCCATACGCTGTCGTACGCCTTCATGAGCATCAGGACCACGTCGAACCTCGCCCGCAGAGTGGCCACCTCACAGAGATGCATGGTTCGGGGCTCGACATGAAGCGTGGTATCGGGCATCTCGATCGTCAAGCCGGAGGCGCGCATCGCCTCCACGTGGGCGGGCCATTGTTCGATGAGCGTGACATCCAGGCCCGCAGCCGTGAGGTCGGCGCCGATCGACGCGCCATTGGCGCCGGACCCGAGGATGGCGATCTTCTGGTCGGACATGCACGAATTGAAGCACAAATGAACAGTGGCTCGAAAACGAACCCCAAAATTTACGTTGGACAGACACTGGACCCTAGGTTGTAAAGTGTCACTGAAATTCTCGACGAGGAGGATCCCCGCATGGCAAACCCCGTACCCACCCCGCATCCCGACGACTTCTCGGCCGGTCGCCCGGTCGTGTTCCGCAACGCGACGGTCATCACCGTCGACACGGCGGGTGTCATCCGCAACGGAGATGTACTGATCACCGGCGACACCATCACCGCTGTCGGACCGAAGCTCCCGGTGCCGGAGGGAACCCTCGAGATCGAAGCGACCGGCGGCATCCTGACGCCCGGCTTCGTCGACACGCATCGCCACATGTGGCAGACGGCACTTCGCGGCTATGGCGGCGACTGGGCGCTCAGCCAGTACTTCGTCTTCTACTACCTGCAGCACGGCGAGGTGCTCCGTCCAGAGGACATCTACGCAGGCAACCTGCTCAGCGCCCTGGAGTCGGTGGACACCGGCGTCACCACCACCCTCGATTGGTCGCACGCGCTGCGAACCCCCGAGTACGCGGACGCAGCGCTCAGAGCATTCGAAGAGATCCCCGGTCGCTTCGTGCTCGGCTATGGGAACTACCTCGGAGCCCCGTGGGAGTGGACCGCCGCGCCCGAGTTCCAGTCGTGGGTGAAGAACTTCACGCCCAGCGACATGCTCGGGCTCGAGATCGCATTCGACGTCCCCGACTCGGAGGACTTCCCCGAGAAGGCCGCTTTCGAGTACGCACGCGACAACGGCCTGCGAGTGACGACGCACGCCGGGGTGTGGGGAGCGACGACGGACGTGGGCCTCGGTCACATGTACGACGCCGGTGTCATGACCGACCAGATCACTTACGTGCACTCGGCGACTCTCAGCCCCGACAGCTATCAGAAGATCGCTGCGTCGGGTGGCACCGTCTCGGTCGCGACCGAGAGCGAGCAGAGCGCCGGCCAGGGTTACCCGTCCACGTGGGAGCTCCGCAAGTACGGCATCCCCGCATCGTTGTCCATGGACACCAGTGTGTGGTGGAGCGCCGACTACTTCTCGGCCATGCGCGCCACTCTGAGCTCCGACCGATCACGCGACCACCTCGAGGCGCACGCCAAGGGTGAGACGATCAACGTCAACCGGCTGCGCGCGGAGGACGTGATCTGGATGGCGACGATGGGCGGCGCGAAGTCGCTGGGCATGGAGGACAAGATCGGCTCGATCAGCCCCGGCAAGAAAGCCGATCTGCTGCTGATCAAGAACGACCAGTCGCCGGCGATGACGCCGATCCTCAACCCGAACGTGCACGTCGTGTACCAGGCGGGTACTGCCGACATCCACACGGTCGTCGTCAACGGTCGCGTACTGAAGTTCGACGGCAAGCGCATCGGGCTCGACATCGCACCCGCGCGTGACGCGGTGGCGGCGTCGGTCGAGTACGTGCGATCCCAGATCGGTGACAAGTG
>JBDSKH010000289.1:0-3863 GCA_039917005.1 Pseudolysinimonas sp. | reverse complement strand
AGCCCCGTAACAAGAGAGAGGCGGCCGTGTGACAGGAGCAGACAAGTCGGTCTACGGGTCTCAGGATACCATGAGCGGCTCGGATGGCCGCTAGAATCCCGGTAGCGACATCGATCCGGCCATCACCGGGGAGTCCTCGGAAAAACGGGCGCCGGCGGCAATCGTCACCGGAGCGTTACTAGAACCGAGCGGGTCAGCCCGTCATAGCGCCGCAAGAGTGGTGGGCTCCGGCCCGCAAGCGAGGTGGTACCGCGGCGAAAGTCGTCCTCATGAAGCGCAATCCATGAGGAGACAGATGTACCCGTCCATCCCCGCATCGCCGGACTTCCCGGAGATCGAGCGCGGCATCCTGGCGTTCTGGAAGAAGGACGAAACCTTCCGCGCCAGCGTCGAGCAGCGCGACGGCTGTGAGGAGTGGGTGTTCTACGACGGCCCGCCATTCGCCAACGGCCTGCCGCACTACGGGCATCTGCTGACCGGGTACGCGAAAGACCTCTTCCCGCGTTTCCAGACCATGCGGGGCAAGCAGGTCGTGCGCCGCTTCGGATGGGACACGCATGGGCTTCCCGCCGAGCTCGAGGCGATGCGCCAGCTCGGCATCACCCAGAAGCGCGAGATCGAGGAGATGGGGCTGGCAGCCTTCAACGGCAAGGCGCGCGAGAGCGTGCTGCGCTACACGGGTGAGTGGCAGGAGTACGTCACCCGCCAGGCGCGCTGGGTCGACTTCGAGAACGATTACAAGACGCTCGATGTCACGTTCATGGAGAGCGTCATCTGGGCGTTCAAGCAGCTGTACGACAAGGGGCTGGCCTACGAGGGCTTCCGAGTGCTGCCCTACTGCTGGAACGACGAGACGCCGCTCAGCAACCACGAGCTGCGCATGGACGACGACGTCTACAAGATGCGTCAGGACCAGTCGGTCACCGTCACGTTCCCGCTGGTCGGAGAGCGCGCTGAGGCACTCGGCCTCACCGCCGTCGAAGCGCTCGCCTGGACCACCACCCCGTGGACCCTGCCCACGAACCTCGCCCTGGCGGTCGGCCCCGACATCCAGTACTCGGTCGTGCCCGCCGGTCCCTTGACGGCCATGTTCGACACCCGCGCGTTCCTTCTCGCCACCGACACGATCGGCGCATACCTCAAGGAGCTGGGCTACAAGACGACTCAGGATGCTGTCGCCGCCACGAAGAGGACGGTGAGTGGCGCAGAACTCGCCGGCGTGCACTACGACCGTCTGTGGGACTACTACGCCGAGGAGTCATGGGGCACCGGAAACGCCTGGCAGATCCTGGTCGCCGACTACGTCGCGACGGGCGAGGGCACCGGCATCGTGCACTTGGCTCCGGCCTACGGTGAAGACGACCAGGTCATCGCGACCGCGGCCGGCATCCCGACGATCCTGTCGCTCGACGACGGCGGCCGGTTCCTGCCGACGGTGCCCGACGTCGCCGGACTGCACTGGTTCGACGCGAACAAGCCGCTCACCGCATCCCTCAGAGAAGGCGGGCGGCTCCTCCAGCAGAAGTCGTATGAGCACAGCTACCCGCACTGCTGGCGCTGCCGCAATCCACTGATCTACAAGGCGGTCTCGAGCTGGTTCGTGCGCGTGCCCGACTTCCGTGACCGGATGGGAGAGCTGAACCAGCAGATCACCTGGGTGCCCGAGAACGTCAAGGACGGCCAGTTCGGCAAGTGGCTCTCGAACGCGCGTGACTGGTCGATCAGCCGCAACCGCTACTGGGGTTCTCCGATCCCGGTCTGGAAGAGCGACGACCCTGCCTTCCCCCGCGTCGACGTGTACGGATCGCTCGCCGAGATCGAGGCCGACTTCGGCACACTGCCGTTGGATGCCGATGGCAACCCCGACCTGCACCGCCCGTTCGTCGACGAGCTGACCCGGCCGAACCCCGACGACCCCACCGGGGAGTCGACCATGCGCCGCATCGAGGACGTGCTCGACGTCTGGTTCGATTCGGGATCGATGCCGTTCGCCCAGGTGCACTACCCGTTCGAGAACGAGGAGTGGTTCGCCGGCCACAACCCGGCCGACTTCATCGTCGAGTACATCGGGCAGACCCGCGGCTGGTTCTACCTCATGCACGTGCTGTCGACCGCCCTGTTCGACAGGCCGGCGTTCAAGAGCGTGCTGAGCCACGGCATCGTGCTGGGCAGCGACGGGCAGAAGATGTCGAAGTCGCTCCGCAACTACCCGGACGTCAGCGAGGTCTTCGACCGTGACGGTGCAGATGCGATGCGCTGGTTCCTGATGTCGTCGTCCGTCATCCGTGGCGGCAATCTGGTCGTCACCGAGGAGGGGATCCGTGCGGGCGTACGCGAGTTGCTCCTCCCGCTGTGGAGCACGTACTACTTCTTCACCCTGTACGCCAATACCGCTGGCGAGACCGGCTACACCGCCACTCGCCGCACCGACAGCACCAACGTGCTCGACCGCTACCTGCTTGCCAAGACCGGCGAGGTCCTCGACGAGGTCACGCGGTACCTGGACGAGCTCGACAGCCCGTTCGCCGCAAACGCGCTTCGCGACTTCGGCGACGTGCTCACCAACTGGTACGTGCGCCGCAGCCGCGATCGCTTCTGGATGGGCGACACCTCCTCCGGCGACGGCCGGGATGCCTTCGACACCCTGTACACGGTGCTCGAGACCCTGTGCCGCATGACCGCGCCGCTTCTGCCGCTCGTCACGGAGGAGATCTGGCGTGCGCTCACGGGGGAGCGCAGCGTGCATCTGACCGACTGGCCAGAAGCGGCCGAGTTCCCGCGCGATCCAGAGCTGGTGCGGGCGATGGATGCGGTGCGCGAGATCGCGTCGTCGGGCCTGGCCTTGCGCAAGGCCCGCCAGCTGCGGGTCCGTCTCCCGCTCGCCCGGCTCACCGTCGTGACACCGAGTCCGGCCGATCTCGAGGAGTTCCGCGACCTCCTGAGTGACGAACTGAACGTGAAGGCGGTCGACGTGGTCGCCCTGCAGGACGACAGCCTTGCCGGATACGGCATCACGCGCCGCCTCAGTGTCAACGCGCGCGCCCTCGGGCCGCGGCTCGGCAAGGACGTGCAGCGGATCATCAAGGCGGCGAAGGCCGGCGAATGGCGACTCGACCGCCTCGACGACGGCGACGCGATCATCGTCGACGGAACCGCCCTCGAGGTGGGCGAGTTCGAGCTCGAGCTGCAGGCCGCGGATGCGGACAGCGCGATCGCGTTCCTCCCCGACGGCGGGTTCGTCGTGCTCGACACCGCCCTGACGCCCGAACTCGAGGCCGAGGGTCTGGCGCGCGACGTGGTGCGATCGGTGCAGCAGGCACGCAAGGACGCAGGACTCGAGGTCAGCGACCGGATCGCCCTCACTCTTTCCGGCGACGCGGCAGCGCTTGCCGCCATCGAGACCCACCGCGACCTGATCGCTGCCGAGACCCTTGCCACGTCGCTCGACGCCCGCGAGGCTGGAGGCGGAACCGTGCCGGTCGGCACGGACTCCCGGATCTCGATCGGACTGGAGCGCGCGTGAGCGAGACCGTGCCCGGCGACGCCGAGTTCCAGGAGGCTGCCGACCAGGTCTACAGCGAGCTGCTCGAGCGGGTGGGCGAGGCCAACATCCGCCCGCGCCTGGAGCCGACGCGTCGCGCCGCCGAACTGCTCGGCGATCCGCAGCGCTCCGCCCCCGTAGTGCACATCACGGGTACGAACGGCAAGACCTCGACCAGCCGGATGATCGAGTCGCTCCTGCGCGCGACCGGGTTGCGACCGGGATTGCTGACCAGCCCGCATCTGGTGCGACTCAACGAGCGCATCGTCATCGACGGCATCCCGATCACCAACGAGGCGCTCGCCCGCAACTGGGACGACAT
>JBDSKH010000288.1:0-3578 GCA_039917005.1 Pseudolysinimonas sp. | reverse complement strand
CGGCTCATGGCCTTCTGGGTGAGGACCTGCTTCTGGTTCACTGCACCTTCAACACGGCCGAAGAGTGGGAGTTGCTTCGAGGAACAGGAACGATGGTCTCGGTGTGCGCTGAGACCGAGATGCAGATGGGCATGGGGTACCCGGCTATCGCCGAGGTGACGAAGCACACCCCCGGGCCGAGCCTGGGAATCGACTGCGTCAGCGGCAACTCGGGCGACATGATCTCGCACGCAAGGCTCGTGCTGCAGGCGACCCGCTATCGCGCCGACGAGGGCGGCTACCAGGAGTGGAAGGCACCGCAGGTGATGTCCTGGACGACCCGCGATGCTCTCCGGTGGTTGACCATGAACGGTGCGCAGGCTGCCGGCGTGGGTGATGTGGTCGGCAGCCTGACCCCCGGCAAACGAGCGGATATCGTCCTGCTCGACATGAGCGGAGTCAGCCAGGCGGGCTGGAATCGTCGTGATGCCGCGGGCGCGATCGTCGCCCAGGCGCACGCCGGTCTGGTCGACACGGTCCTCGTCGACGGCAGGGTGGTGAAGCGTGGCGGCGCGCTGGTGCACGTCGACCTGGCAGCCGCGATGCGACGGATGGATGCCTCCCAGGGGTACCTCTACGACCAGATGGACGCGCATGGCGGCTTCATACCCCAGCCCCCGATCGACATTCCGCTGTACAGAGACCGTGCCTGAGCAGCCACCGTAGCCACAAATTCAATCTCATAGAACGGTTTGTTAACCGTTACTTGACACTCGTGCAGTCACGCTTTTAGCATGGGCGGCAGCACACCAACGCGCCCCGACGGTCGAAATGCCGTCTCGACGTTCCCCAACTGGAGTCAATGACGACCATGAGCACACGCACCCTGCTCCGCGGCGGCACCGTCATCACCTCGGCCGCCACCGGCGAAGTCCTTCCTTCCACGGACGTCCTGATAGGGCTCGACGGCAACATCGAGGCCATCGGCCCGCACCTCGACGCCCCGGGCGCCGAGGTGGTCGACGTGAGCGGGCGCATCGTTCTCCCGGGCTTCGTCGACACTCACCGGCACACCTGGCAATCCGTTGTGCGCAACGTCGCCTCCGACTGGTCGCTCACCGAGTACCTCGCCGGGCTCCACAGCGGCCTGAGCAAGTACTTCCGCCCCGAGGACACGTACACCGGGAACTACCTCGGTGCGCTCGAGGCGCTGGATGCCGGGATCACTACGCTCGTCGACTGGTCGCACAACCTCGCAACGCCCGCTCATGCCGACTCGGCCGTGCAGGCGCTCAAGGACACCGGGATGCGGGCCGTCTTCGCCCATGGCGGCGGCAGCAAGCAGTGGGGTGCGCCACTCCCCTCACCGAACGACCACCCCGCGGCCGACGCCCGTCGGGTCCGGGACGAGTACTTCCACGACAACACCGGTCTTGTGACGATGGCACTGGCGCTACGCGGGCCCCAGTTCACGACCCCCGAGGTGAACCTCCACGACTTCCAGCTCGCGAAGGACCTCGACCTGCGTGTCACGGTGCATGTCGGAGACGGCTACTGGGGCAAGTCGGGACCGATCCGCAAGATGAAGGACGACGGCCTGCTGTCGGAGCGCACCACGTACGTTCACTGCTGCACGTTGGGCGATGACGAGTTGCAGATGATCGCCGATTCCGGCGGTTCCGCCTCGTGCGCACCTGACGTCGAAATGCAGATGGGCCACGGCTATCCCGCTACCGGGCGGCTGCTCAAGCACGGCATCCGACCCACATTCTCGATCGACGTCTGCAGCTCGAACGGCGGCGACATGTTCGGCACCATGCGAACTGCCATCGGCATGCAGCGAGCGCTGGACAACGCGCCGGCCGTCGAGACCGGAGAGGTGGTCGAGCGCATCGGCCTGGGTGTCGGAGATGTCCTTCAGTTCGCGACGATCGACGGCGCGAACGCCGCCGGCCTCGGGCACGTCACCGGGTCGCTCGTGGTCGGCAAGGCCGCCGACATCGTCGTTCTCGACGACCGCTCGCTTGCCATGACGCCCCTCAACAACCCGATCGGCGCCGTGGTCTACAACGCCCACCCCGGCCTGGTCCGCGATGTCTTCGTGCAGGGAAACCGGGTGAAGAAGGACGGGCAGCTGGTCGGGGTCGACTTCGACAAACTGCGCGCGATGGCGGTGGCCTCGCGCGACTACATCGTCGGTGAGATGCCGGAGGCGCATCTCGACGGGTCGTGGCACCCGGACCTGTCGACGCAGACGGCGTGAGCATCGTGGACGAGCGGACGGCTACCCAGCGGTCGGGGCCGGCTGACCGGCGGTCGTTGCCGGCCGAGGTGCTGTCGTGGCCGGGCACTCGAGCGCTCATCGCGGTCATCGCCCTTTTCGCGGTGAGCCCGCTCATCGCGCTCGGTAGCATCGGCCCGACCGCGATCGTGTCGATGCTGCCGTTCGCCGCACTCATCGCCGTCGTCGCCATCGGACAGACGCTCGTCATCCAGCAAGGTGGACTCGACCTCTCGATCCCGGGCGCCGTCACCCTCGGCGCGCTCATCGTCGCCAAATTCGGGACGGAATGGGACCTGACCACGGCGATCATCGTCGCCATCCTGGGCACGTCGGTGTTCGGTGTGCTGAGCGGCGTCGTGATCGCGTACTTCGGCCTGCCACCTCTCGTGGTCACCATCGCGAGCAACGCCCTCATGGTCGGTGCTGTGCAGGCGATCTCGGGCGGCTTCAGTGAGCAGACAGCGAAAGCGCTGAGCGACTTCGCGCTGAGCAAGCTGTGGGGCGTCCCTGTCCTCGCTCTCATCGCGGTCGGCATCGTCGTAATCGTTCACGTCGTGCTCAAGCTCACCCGACTCGGACGGCGCTTCGAACTCGTCGGCGAGAACCCGCGGAGTGCCGCCAACATCGGGATCGCCACGCGCGGTTACGTAATCGCCTCCTACTGGCTCGCCACCATGCTGGGGGCGACCACCGGTGTGCTGCTCGCCGGGCTGCTGCGCCTGCCGACCCTCACCGCCGGCAACGAGTACCTGCTTCCCTCGATCGCTGCCGTCGTGCTCGGCGGGACGGCCCTCACGGGCGGCAAGGGCAGCCTCGTCGGTACCGCGCTCGGTGCCTTGTTCCTGGCACAGCTGGGGCAGCTCGTACAGACCTTCACGCAGGCCACGGCCGTGCAGAACATCGTCCAGGCGCTGATCATCGGCGTCGGGATCGTCGCCCAGCTTCAGCTGGGTGGCTCCTCCGCGAGGCTCAAAGGCCTCGTCAGGAGAACCGCAGTATCAACCCCACCACCAGACTCAACGAGGAGTGAGAAGTGATCCGAATCACGAAGCACCGCCGATTGGCTGTTCTGGCCGTCTCGGTCGCGCTGGGCGCGGTCGCGCTCGCAGGCTGTTCATCCACCAACGGAGGAGGAGGCGACACCACCGGCAACAATCTGACCGGTGACATCGCCGCCGGCTCGGTCGGCACGGTCGACGCGTTCGCCGACATCGCCGACATCTGCACGACCGACGCGAAAGACGGCAGCATCACGCTCGGCGTCGTCGACGGCGGCGGCACCAACAGCTGGTCGAAGACCGTGCTGGCCGAGATC
>JBDSKH010000287.1:0-13659 GCA_039917005.1 Pseudolysinimonas sp. | reverse complement strand
CTTGGCCGACTCGACGTCGGGCTGATCGAAGGGGTTGATGCCCAGGATGTGCCCGGCGACCGCCGTGGCGTATTCCCAGACGAGCATCTGACCGCCGAGCGTTCCGGCGACCTCGATGTCGCCCTCGTCGACCTCGTGCGTCGCGCGCTTGTCGGCGACGAGCCGCACCTTCTGCAGGTCTTCGATGGTCGCCCACACCTCGGGGGAGTCGACCTCGAGGACGACCGGGAGGATACCCGTGCCGTCCTTGCCCGTGGACTCGGCGATGAGCTGCTCAGCCCAGTCACCGAATCCGACGATGTGCGTGCCGTCGGAGATGATGCCGAGCTTGTCCTTGAGCGGCAGCGTGCCGGCGATCGCTGCCCCGAGCACGAGGCCCGGGTTGTCAGCGTCGTCGAGCGCGAGCTCGAGCTGCATGGACTGCGCCTCGTCGAGCAGCTCCCGGATGTCGACGCCGGCCAGTCCCGACGGCACGAGCCCGAAGGCGGTCAGCGCCGAATACCGGCCTCCCACGTTCGGATCGGCGTTGAACACCCGGTATCCGTCGGCACGGGCCGATTCATCGAGCGGTGAACCGGGGTCGGTGACGACGATGATGCGTTCTGTCGGATCGATGCCGGCAGCACGGAACGCGGCCTCATAGACGCGCTTCTGGCTGTCGGTCTCGACGGTCGATCCCGACTTCGACGAGATGACGACGGCGGTCTGCTCGAGGCGATCGGCGAGGGCCGAGCGAACCTGGCCGGGGTCGGTCGCATCCAGAACTGTCAGAGGGACCCCGTAGGTGCGGGTGATGACCTCGGGGGCGAGGGAGGAACCGCCCATGCCGCCGAGCACGATGTGCGTGACGCCCTGCTCGCGGAGGTCGTCGCGCAGGGCCAGGATGTCGTCGACCAGTTCGCCGGAGATGGCGACGGCCTCGGTCCAGCCGAGGCGCTTGGCCGCCTCGTCCTCCGCTGCGGGGCCCCAGACGGACGGATCGAGCGAGGTGATCCGTCCCGCGATCCCGTCCTCGATCAGCTTCGGGACGAGGCGCTCGACGGCTTCGGCCGCCGCTCCCGTCGCGACGACCGTGACGCTCACTTGGCCGCCTCGAGCGCTGCCGCGACGGTGTCGAGCAGTTCGTTCCAGGAGACCACGAACTTCTCGACGCCCTCTTTCTCGAGAACCGCGGTCACGTCGTCATAGTCGACGCCGATTGCCGCGAGATCGTCGAGCACCTTCTGCGCCTGCGCGTACGAGCCGCGCACGGCATCCCCGTGCAGAGGCGCGTGATCGAACGTCGCCTCCATGGTCTTCTCGGGCATCGTGTTCACGACGCCGTCGACGGCCAGCTCCGTCACGTAGAGCGTGTCGGGAAGGTCGGGGTCCTTGACGCCCGTCGAGGCCCACAGGGGACGCTGGAGGTGCGCTCCGGCCGCCAGAAGCGCCTTGGCGCGGTCGGTCGCGAACTCCTCTTCGAAGAGCTTGTAGGCGAGCTGGGCGTTCGCCACGCCCGCCTTGCTCTTGAGCGCGAGCGCCTCGTCCGTTCCGATTACCTCCAACCGCTTGTCGATCTCCGTGTCGACGCGCGACACGAAGAACGATGCGACGGAGCGGATGGTCGAGAGGTCGATGCCCGCGGCCTTGGCCTGCTCGAGGCCGTCGAGGTAGGCCTCGATGACCTCGCGGTGGCGCTGGAGGCTGAAGATCAGCGTGACGTTGATGCTGATGCCCTGCGCGGTGGCCGCGGTGATGGCGCCGAGCCCCTCCTTCGTCGCCGGGATCTTGATCATGGCGTTGATGCGGTCGACCTTCGCCCAGAGGTGCTCGGCCTGGGCCGTGGTTCCGGCCGTGTCGTGGGCGAGACCCGGCTCGACCTCGATCGAGACGCGGCCGTCCTGCCCGCCCGTGGCGTCGAAGACGGGGCGGAACACATCGGATGCCGCCGCGACGTCGGCCGTGATGATCTCGAAGACCGCGTCGTGCACGCTGGTGCCCTGGGCGGCGAGCTCTGCCACCTTCGAGTCGTACGCGTTGCCCTTCGCCAGGGCCGTCGCGAAGATCGTCGGGTTGGTGGTCACCCCGACGACATTGCGCTCGTCGATGAGCTTCTTCAGCCCACCGCTCTGAATGCGTTCCCTGGAGAGGTCGTCCAGCCAGATGCTGACGCCGAGATCGGAGAGTTCCTGAGTCTTGCTGGGTGCCATGGTCCTGGTCTTCCGTTTCTGCTCAGCGACCGACAGCCGCGAGCGAGTCCTTAGCGGCGGCGACGGCCGCCTCCGTGGTGATTCCGAATTCCCGGTAGAGGGTCTTGTAGTCGGCCGAGGCACCGAAGTGCTCGATAGAGACGGCGCGCCCGGCGTCGCCGAGGTAGGGCCGCCAGGTGAGAGCGAGTCCGGCCTCGATCGAGACCCGCGCCTTCACCGCCGCGGGCAGTACCGACTCGCGGTACGCCGCATCCTGCTCGTCGAACCATTCCTGGCACGGCACCGAGACGACGCGGGCGTTCACCCCGTCGGCCTTCAAGGCGTCGCGCGCCTCGACCGCGAACTGCACCTCTGAACCCGAGGCCAGCAGGATGACGTCGGGTGTGCCGCCGGGAGCCTCGGCGAGCACGTACGCGCCCTTCGAGACGTTGGACGCCGATGCCAGGGTGTCCCCGTCCGCCGCGCCGTCTCCGCGCTCGAAGACCGGCAGGTTCTGGCGGCTCAGGGCGATGCCGGCGGGTCCGTTGCGGCGCTCGAGGATGGTCTTCCAGGCGTAGGAGACCTCGTTGGCGTCGGCGGGGCGCACGATGTCGAGTCCCGGGATCGCCCGCAGCGCCGTCAACTGCTCCACCGGCTGGTGGGTCGGCCCGTCCTCGCCGAGGGCGACGGAGTCGTGCGTCCAGACGTAGATCGCGGGTGCCTTCATCAGGGCGGCCAGTCGCACCGCGGGGCGCATGTAGTCGCTGAAGATCAGGAAGGTTCCGCCGTAGGGGCGCGTGTTGCCATGCAGGACGATGCCCGACAGGATCGCGCCCATCGCGTGCTCGCGGATGCCGAAATGCAGCGTGCGGCCGTACGGGTCGCCCGACCACTCGCGCGTCGAATGCTCTGCCGGGATGAACGAAGCGGCGCCTTCGATCGTCGTGTTGTTCGACTCGGCGAGGTCGGCCGATCCGCCCCAGAGCTCCGGGACGACGGGGCCGAGGGCGCTCAGGACCTTACCGCTGGCGGCGCGTGTCGACACGTCCTTGCCTGCCTCGAACGCCGGAAGGGCGGCGTCGACGCCCTCGGGCAGCGCACCGCTCAGGATGCGGTCGAGAGTGACCTTGCGATCGGGGTTCGCCACCGCCCACGCATCGAAACCCTTCTGCCACTCGGCATGCGCCTCGGCGCCGCGGTCGAGTGCCTTGCGGGTGTGGGCGATGATGTCGTCGGCCACGACGAAGGTCTCGTCCGGGTCGAAGCCCAGCACCTTCTTGACCGCAGCCAGTTCGTCGGCGCCGAGCGCCGATCCATGGATCTTGCCGGTGTTCTGCTTGGTGGGCGACGGCCAGCCGATGATGGTCTTCAGGATGATCAGCGACGGCTTGTCGGTGACGCCCTGCGCCGCCTCGATGGCGGCATGCAATTCGTGCACGTCCTCGACGTATTGGCCGGTCTTCTTCCAGTCCACCGTCTGCACGTGCCAGCCATAGGCCTCGTAACGGGCCGCGACGTTCTCGCTGAGCGCGACGTTGGTGTCGTCTTCGATCGAGATCTGGTTGCTGTCATAGAACGCGATGAGGTTGCCGAGCTTCTGGTGACCGGCGAGCGAACTCGCCTCGCTCGTGATGCCCTCTTCCATATCGCCATCGCCGGCGATCGAGTAGATGTGGTGGTCGAACGGGCTGGCGCCCTGTGCGGCATCCGGGTCGAAGAGCCCGCGCTCGAAGCGCTGGGCGTAGGCGAAGCCGACCGCCGACGAGAGACCCTGGCCGAGCGGGCCGGTAGTGATCTCGACGCCGTCGGTGTGCCCGTACTCGGGGTGCCCGGGGGTCTTCGAGCCCCAGGTTCGCAGGGCCTTGAGGTCGTCGAGCTCCAGCCCGTAGCCGCCGTAGTAGAGCTGGATGTACTGGGTGAGCGAACTGTGGCCGGCGGAGAGGATGAAGCGGTCGCGCCCGATCCACTCGTTGTCTGCGGGGTCCCTGCGCATGACCTTCTGGAAGAGCAGATAGGCCAGCGGGGCGAGGCTCATCGCGGTACCGGGGTGACCGTTGCCCACCTTCTCGACGGCGTCGGCCGCCAGGATGCGCGCCGTATCGACGGCCCGGTCGTCGATCTCGTCCCAGGAGAGTGATGCCACGTGCGTGTCGACCTTTCGTACGGTTGAGGAAATGCCACTCGCCGGCGGACACCATCGGCTCACCGCGGGCAGCCTGCTGATCGTCTTCGGAGGCGGATCGGGGGCTCTGAGCCCGCGGCCGGCGAGCACTACCGATTATAGGAGTCGCCTAGAGTGGGTCGCAGCCGTCATCGATCTGAGGAGCCATGCAGGGAAGCGCCCCGGCGACCGTCGCCCCAGCCGTTACGGCCCGCAACGTCGTCCTTACGAAGATCACGGCCTATGTGGCTCTCACGAAACCTCGCGTCATAGAGCTGCTGCTCGTCACGACGGCACCCGTCATGGTCCTCGCGGCCGGGGGAGTGCTCGACCTCGGGTTCCTGGCGATTCTGGTCGCCACGCTCATCGGCGGCTCGCTGTCTGCCGCCTCAGCCAACGCGTTCAACTGCTACATCGACCGCGACATCGACGCCGTCATGAAGCGCACGCAGAACCGGCCCCTCGTGACCGGCGCGCTGAGCTCGCGCGAAGCCCTCGTCTTCGCCTGGACGACCGGCGTGCTCTCCATCGCCGTGCTCGGGATGTTCACCACGTGGCTCGCCGCCGCCCTCTCCGTCGTCGCGATCCTGTTCTACGTCGTCGTCTACACGCTGGTGCTCAAGCGCCGCACGCCGCAGAACATCGTCTGGGGCGGCGCCGCGGGCTGCATGCCCGTGCTGATCGGGTGGGCGGCCGTCACCGGCTCGCTCAGCTGGGCCCCCATCATCCTGTTCGGCATCGTCTTCCTCTGGACCCCGCCGCACTACTGGCCGCTCTCGATGCGCTACCGCGAGGACTACGCGTCGGTGCACGTCCCGATGCTCGGGGTGGTGCGCGGCCGCGCGACGGTCGGGCTTCAGATCGTGCTCTACGCGTGGGCGACGATCGTCTGCTCGCTTCTGCTGATCCCCGTGGCGTCGATGGGTGTGCTGTACGCGGTCGTGGCGGCGCTCTCGGGCATCTGGTTCCTGGTCGAGGCGCACCGGCTCTATTCGGGCGCGATCCGCGATGCCGAGACGCGTCCCATGCGGGTCTTCCACGCGAGCATCACCTATCTGACGCTGGTGTTCCTCGCAGTCGGGCTGGACCCCCTGCTTCACCTGCCGATCGCGCTCTGAGTCCCGATCGCGCTGTGCGTCGGCGTCAGTCGCCCGACCGCTAGCCGCCCGTCTGGGCCATAGAATCCCGGACGGCGGCGAGATCCGCTGGCTCGAACGGCACGGGGCTGAAGATGCCATCGTCCAGGCCCGAGCGCAGGTCTCGCATAGTGAGGTCGGGTGCCTCGACGATGACAGGAAGAGCCCCGTCGGGGATCGTCTGATCGCCGGCGAGCGAGAGCGCGGCCGAGACCTCGCGCTGGACGCGCTGTTCTGTGGTGGCCTGCTCGCCGGCCCTGACGACGAGCAGCACGACGTTGACGGCACCCACGAGCGCGATCGCCACCGTCACCACGACCACGGCTGCGCGGCCACGGGAGGCGACCCAGCCGAGAGCCAGTCCCATCGTGGGCAGCGCGAGCGCGACGATCACGTAC
Source organism: Pseudolysinimonas sp. (assembly GCA_039917005.1). Lineage (GTDB taxonomy): Bacteria > Actinomycetota > Actinomycetes > Actinomycetales > Microbacteriaceae > JBDSKH01. The sequence goes on along the minus strand of JBDSKH010000287.1, from coordinate 7,796 downwards.
ACGTAGCGCTGTGCCCCGGCGGCGCTGAGTTCGCCACCGCTGCGGCTCGCGGCCGTCAGTACGGCGAACACGCCGGAGCCGAGCAGCAGCGCATAGGCGATCGCTTCGGTTCCGCGCCAATGACGGAATCGCGTCACGAGCCAGGCCGCCAAGGCGATGGCGACGAGTGGACCGAGCACGACGACGCCGACGAACTGCCCATAGCCGGCGGCGAACATCGCGGCGAAGAATACGGGCGCCGCGGTGACGATGGCGACCCCATGGGGTGCCAGGGACGCCGGCGTGCCGCCGCTGAACGCCAGAAGCCACGCGAGGTAGATCAGGCCGGCGGGAGCGAACAGCAGAAGCGAGCGCCACCACCCGCGCCGGATCCAACTCAGCACGAGCGCGGCGGCGATCAGGGGCAGCGCGGTACCCGAGAAGGTCAGCGAGGCGACGGACAGGATGACGATGGCAGCGACGCGCGCGATGCCCAGCCCCTGGCGATCCACCAGCAGCATGACGAGGAGACCCAGGGCGATCGCGCCGACGAATCCGAACTGGAAGGCCCACAACAGGTTCTCCGCGGCCGAGCCGAGGAATATCACCGCCGCGGCCAGACCCGTCGCGAGCCACGGTCGCACCCCGGACCGGAGCATGACACGCCAGAGCAGGTGGACGACCGCGAGGTGGGCCAAAAAGGCGAGGGCCAGGTAGGGCAAGTAGCTGTGCAATCCGACCGTGGCGCGCAGCACCTGGAAGACCAGTGTCGCGGCCGTGTTCCAGTGCCCCTGGTGCCCCGCCAGCCAGCCCGCCGCATCCCATCCCGGGTGCAGGTTCGCCCAGTCGTCGTAGCTGAACCACTGATCGCGCCCGAGCACGACAAGCGCACCCAAGCCCACGAGCAGGGACGCCAGGTGGACAGGAAGGGGGCGCAGCAGCGTCGCGATCAGATCGTGCCCTCCTCGATGGCATCCCGGATCCACGGGATCACCTCATCGAGCATGTCGTCGAGGGTGGTCGTCGCCTCGAATCCGAGCACCTGCTTCGCCTTGGTGACGTCCGGAACGCGGCGCTGCACATCGTGCTCGAATCCGGGGTCGTGAACGACCCGCAAGGGCACGTCGGGACCCTTGATCTTTCGCCAGATGACCTCCGCGAGCTCGGTCACGGTGTGACCGACCGCCGTCGAGATGTTGAAGTCGGTGTTGACGGCCTCGGGATGATCGAGGCTCGTCACGATGCCGCGGGCGAGGTCGCCGCCGTAGGTGTAGTGGCGCACCTGCGAACCGTCGCCGAGCAGATGCAACGGGTCCTGCCCGCGGATGATCTTCTGCACGAGATCGGGCACGACATGGCTCATGGCCAGCTTCACGTTGCCGGAGTCGATCTCCACATCGCCCAGAGCGCGGGATTCGCCGATTCCCACGCAGTTGAACGGGCGCAGAATCGTATACGGCACGCCGTATTGATCCCACGCCGCGCGCGCGAAGTACTCGACCGCGAGTTTCTGGAATCCATAGGACGACAGCGGCGGCGGAACGCGTCGCTCATCGCCCTCCTTGCTGGGCCAGCGATCCGTCGACTCGAAAACCATCGACGAGGACATGTAGGTGACCTTCTCGAGGCGACCGCCGGTGCGCCGCGATTCGATCGCCGCATCGCAGGTGGACGCGATGATGCGCTCGTTCTTGGCCAGCAGGTCGTACGCGTAGGTGTGGAAATACGAGATGCCTCCGATGAGCGCGGCTCCCGCGATGAGGTGGTCGGCATCTGCGAGCAACTCGACCATGAGCGGGGTATCGGTGACATCGCCGCGCACCAGCCGGTAGTCCGGGTGTTCGTCGTAGCTGCGGGTCACCTCGCCGTACTTGGAGAAGTTGTCGATGCCGATCACTCCGTACCCGGCGCCGAGCAACTGCTCGACGATGTAGCCACCGATGAATCCCGACGACCCGGTCACGAGCACCGTCTTCTTCACTTTTCACCTTTCGGGCGGGCGCGGTCGAGCGCGTTCCGCAATTGAGCGGCGGTCAGCCGCGGCCCGAAGGCGAAGCGGTACCAGCGCAGGTATTTGGGGATCCAGGATGCGAGGCGGAATCGGGAGGAGCCCGCGGTGCGGTCCAGCCAGATGGTCGGGATCTCGGCAACCGGCAATCGCATCCGCCGCGCCTTGGCGGTGAGTTCCAGGCCGATCTCGAAGCCGTGCCGGCTGTCGATGCCGACCTCTTCGACGAACGAGCGCCGGTAGGCCTTGAACGAGTTCGTGGCGTCGCGGGTGCCGACGTTGGCAAAGAGCCGGAGGGTCTGACCGGCGGTGCGCGACAGGAACGTCTTGAATCGGGCGCCTCCGACCTGCTGACCACCTGCCATATAGCGCGATGCGGCCGCGACGACTACGCCCCGGTCGATCAATCGCACCAGCTCGTCGATCTGCCGCGGGTCGTCGCATCCGTCGGCCATGGTCACGACCACGATCGGCGCTTCTGCGTGCGCGATGCCCCAGCGGATCGCGTTCGCCGGCCCGCGCCCGTACTGGTTGACGTCGAGGCGCAATCGCGGATGCTTCTTGGCCAGCCGGAGCACGGGACCCGTCGTCGAATCATCGGCCGAGTCGACGACCACCACGATCTCGGAGGGCGTCTCGACGGCATCGAGGATCCTCGTGAGCCCGGGAACGATGTGCTCACCCTCCTCGTGTGCCGGAACGATGACCGATGCGACGGGAGCGGTCACGCGCGCACGCCCCGGCCGAGCAGGTTCCAGACATCGATGACCGGGACAGCGGGGTCGAGGCCCGCGTACTCGCGGTGCGGTGCGGCGATGATGAGCACGTCGGAGCGTTCCAGCACCTCGTCGAGGGGGAGCAGGGACGGCTCGGTCTCCTCCCGCACCAGCGGATCGGTGACCAGAACCTCTGCGGCCTTGAAGCGCAGAACCCGCCGCAGCTTGTAAGCCAGGCTCGAGCGGATGTCGTCCGAACCTGCCTTGAAGGCCATGCCGAGGATGCCGACGGTCAGTTCGGACAGCGGCATCGACTCCTCGAGGCGGCTGACCAGGTACAGGGGTAGCCCCTCGTTCACGAGCATCGCCGAGTGCCCGAGCGCGAACGTGTTGTCGCTGAATGCGGCCAGCTGCATGGTGTCCTTGAGCAGGCACGGGCCTGCGGCGAACCCCGCACCCGGGAGATCTGCGGCGCGTGGGTAGTCGAGTGCGATGCCCTGCCGGATGCGCTCGAAGTCCAGCCCGCGGTCGTTGGCCATCATGTAGAACTGGTTCGCGGCGGCGAACTTGATGTACCGCCAGGTGTTCGTGAACAGCTTTGCAAGTTCGGCTTCCTCGGGCTCCAGGTCAACGATTGTGCCGGTCATCGTGCGGAACAGCGCCGAAGCCCTCTCCCGACCCCGCTCGCTGCGGCTCGCCACGATCTGCGGCAGGCTGATCAGCTCCTCCATCGCCCGGTGCTCGGCGATGCGCTCGGGACAGAAGGCGACGTCGACGTCGAGCCCGCGTTCGGCGAAGAAGCGCTCGACCAGCGCTGTCACGCCGGGGTAGACGGTGCTGCGCAGGATGATGAGCTGGCCGTCGCGGAATTGCTCCTGGCACGCGGCGAGGGCCTTCGTGATCGCCGTCGGGTCGGGATTGAGATGCTCGTCAACCGGCGTGCCGATTACGACGATCACCGTGCCCGCCGACGCGACGCTCTCGGGAGAGGTCGTCGCGGTCAGGGTGGCGGACGCGAGCGCTTCGGTCAGGAGCGGCCCGGCGCCGGGCTCCAGAAAGGGCAGTTCGCCCCGCATGACCGTGTCGACGGCCTTCTGATCCACGTCGTAGACGACGACGCGATGACCGCGGGAGGCCAGGACGATCGACAGCGGAAGTCCAACGTGTCCCGCACCGCCGATGACCGCGATGTCATTCTCGAATCCAGTCACGGCAGTCGATTCCTTCGGCGGGCTTCAGTGCGGCGGCCGAGATCGTGCCGAGCGGATACCATCCTACAAGCGAGCCGAGAGGAGCAGATTCGAGGATGTCGGTCTCCCTGCGCTCGCGTATCGAGGGCCTCATCCCGTACGCCGTCAAGTTCGGCACGGTGGGCGTGGCCTGTTACGCCATCGACGTCGCGATCTTCAACCTGCTGCGCTCCGGCCTGCTCGGGGAGCACTTCTTCTCCGGTCCGATCGGCGCGAAGATCGTGTCCGCGATCCTGTCCACCGCCGCCGCCTGGATCGCCAACCGGCTCTGGACATTCCGCGAGCGGCGCCGGCGCGATCTGGGCGTGGAATTCGTGGAATTCGCCGTGGTCGCGTTCGTGGGGATGGGGATCGGCGTCGCCTGCCTCGCGGTCTCGCACTACCTGCTCGGATTCCAGAGCATCCTGGCCGACAACATCTCGGGCAACGTGATCGGCCTGGTGCTCGCGACCGCGTTCCGCTTCCTGGCCTACCGCTACTGGGTGTTCGGCACGACTCGCAGCGGCTCGCGTCTCAACGCGGCGACACCTGAGCCGGAGCGGCAGCTCGGCCGCTGACCCGCTGACCGCTGCTCCACAACGAGAGCACCGTCGCCGTCATCGCGGCGACCAGCACGCAGGCGAGCACCATGTGGATGCCGACCAGAAGGGGTGGGAGTCCGGTGCGCGCCTGCGTGAGGCCGACGATGATCTGCGCGACCTCGACCACGAGCAGACCGATTGCGTACGGCCGCACGGTCGCGAGTCGGCGCCCCAGCGCGACAGCGACCAGCAGGAGAGTCAGCCCGAACGTCATGTAGGCGGGCCAGGAGTGGATGTGCTGCAGGAGCTGCGGGTCGAGTCCGTTCCTCGCCGCGACATCGTCGCCAGCGTGCGGGCCTGATCCGGTGGTCAGTACTCCCACGACGACAGTGACCGCGACGGCGGCGGACGTCAGGTGCACTATGCCCGCGTACCACCGGGGCACCACCATCGGGCCGCGTGCATCTCGATGGGCCCGGAACACCAGGACTGTCGCGAGTACCACCAGAACGACCGAGGTGATGAAGTGCAGGCCGACGACGCTCGGGTCGAGGCGCACCCGCACCGAGATGCCGCCCACAAAGCCCTGCAGCACCGTGAGGGCCAGGATCGCGACGGCGGGCCCGAACAGATCGCGTCGTGCACGCATGTGCAGCAGCGCGATCACGAGGGCCACCGCGACGATTCCGACGACGATCGAGAGCAGGCGGTTGCCGAACTCGATTCCCCCGTGGATGCCCATCTCCGGCGTGGCCACCAGGGAGGCTTCGGTGCAGAGCGGCCAAGTCGGGCAGCCGAGACCCGATCCCGTCAACCGCACGGCGCCTCCGGTGCCGACGATGAGCACCTGCGTCACCAACGTCAGCCACGCGAGGACCCGGATCCGACGGTCGGCGACCTGCGGAAGCCAGTTCCAGAAGCGGCGCGGGATGCTGGGCGGGGTCGTGGCTGGTCCGGTCACACGCTCGAGTCTAGGCAGCGGATGCGGCGCGGATTTTCCGGTTCCCAGGCTGCCCGGGTTAGCCTGTGTGAGCGCCCGTCGCCTCCTGGCGACCCCATCGACGGAGGCTCCGTGCTCTCATCCCGCCTGTCCGGTATCGCCACGGTCGGCATCCTGGGTCTGCTGCTGACCTCGTGCGTCGGCGAGCAGCAGGTGACCGTCGGCATCGACAGCCTCACCGTCGCGACGCTCGGCGATATCACCGAACCCCAGCAGGCCTTCCTCGACCGGCTCGACGAGCTGTCCGAAGGCTCGATCAACGTCGATGTCCAGGAGAACTGGACGCCCTCCGGCGACGCGGGCGGCTCGGTCGAGGAGGCGCTGACCAGCGCGGTCGCCGCCGGAGATGTGGACATCGCCTGGGTCACCGTGCGCTCGCTCACCGCGGTCGGCGTGAAGGGCATCGACTCGCTCGAGGCGCCGTTGCTCATTCAGACGGCGGAGCAGCAGCGGGAGGTCGCCACGGGGCTCGCCGGCGAGATCGTCACGCGGCAGCTGAAGAACACCAAGGTCGAGGGGCTCTCGATCTTCCCCGGACCGATGCAGTATCTGGTCGCCAGCGGCGCGCCGGTCCTCGACGTGGCCGACTGGTCGGGCAAGACGTTCGAATACACCCCGGGTGACAACGCCGATTCGGTGGTCGCGCAGACGATCACGGCGCTCGGTGCCACACCCAGTGCCGACGGCGGCGACCCGATTGGCGACCTGGTCTCCGGCAGCGTGCAGGTGGCGACGGCGAATCCGGCCGACCTGGTCGGTGGCGGGGCCACGGCCACCGGCCCGTTCATGACCGGCACCTTCCCGCTTTTCCCCGTCATGGAGATGGTGATCATCAACCGCTCGACGCTCAACCGCCTCTCGACGCGCCAGCACGGATTCCTCGAAGGAGCGGTGGAGCGCGCCCAGGACCTCTCGATGGGCGAGCCAGACGTCGCAACCCCCGTCGCAGAGGCCTGCGCCGCCGGCATCCTGTTCGGAGCGGCGACGGCCGACCAGCAGTCCGCCCTGCTCAACGCCGTTCAGCCGATCTACGACGCCCTCGCCAAGGACAAGAACGAGGTCAAACTGCTGGAGGCGATCCAGGATGCGGTGAAGCGCAACTCGGGCAGTGGCGCCCTCCCGGTGCCTGCCGCATGCGTCTGGGTGGCCCCGCCTCCGGCCTGAGTCGCTGATCGCATCCTGATACTCGGCTGAATCCCTGTCGTCGCGGTATCATGAGGGGGTTCGGAGCAACGCCGCCGCCGCAACGGGAACGTCGCTCGACGAACACCCGGTAGCGCGCGGGGCGTCTCGCGAAAGAATGCCGACACGGGCGGAATGGTTCGCTTCGGCAGGAGAAGAGGTTGCCCATGTCAGACGTGCTCATCGACCGTCCAGAGCTCGCCGGTCTCGGACAGTACGAATTCGGCTGGTCCGACTCGGATGCCGCGGGAGCGACCGCGCGACGCGGCGTCGACGACGGCGTCGTATCCGGCATCTCCGCGCTCAAGAACGAGCCCGAGTGGATGCTGAAGAACCGTCTCAAGGCTCTCAAGCTCTTCGGTATGAAGCCCATGCCCACCTGGGGTGCCGATCTGACCGGCATCGACTTCGACAACATCAAGTACTTCGTCCGTTCCACCGAGAAGCAGGCCTCCACCTGGGAGGAGTTGCCCGACGACATCAAGGCGACCTACGAGCGGCTCGGTATTCCCGAGGCGGAGCGTCAGCGACTCGTCGCGGGCGTCGCCGCGCAGTACGAGTCCGAGGTGGTCTACCACCAGATCCGCGAAGACCTCGAGCAGCAGGGCGTCATCTTCATGGACACCGACACGGCGCTCCGCGAGCACCCCGAGATGTTCAAGGAGTACTTCGGCACGGTCATCCCGGCCGGCGACAACAAGTTCGCCGCCCTCAACACGGCCGTCTGGTCGGGCGGGTCGTTCGTGTACGTTCCGCCCGGTGTGCACGTAGAGATCCCGCTGCAGGCCTACTTCCGCATCAACACCGAGAACATGGGCCAGTTCGAGCGCACGCTGATCATCGCGGACGAGGGTTCGGACGTGCACTACATCGAGGGCTGCACGGCACCGATCTACAAGAGCGATTCGCTGCACTCCGCGGTCGTCGAGATCATCGTCAAGAAGAACGCCCGCGTGCGGTACACGACCATCCAGAACTGGTCGAACAACGTCTACAACCTGGTCACCAAGCGCGCCATCGCTCACGAGGGCGCGACCATGGAGTGGATCGACGGCAACATCGGCTCCAAGGTGACGATGAAGTACCCCTCGATCTTCCTGGTGGGCGAGCATGCGAAGGGCGAGACCCTCTCCGTGGCAT
>JBDSKH010000286.1:0-11547 GCA_039917005.1 Pseudolysinimonas sp. | reverse complement strand
TCGGCGGCGTGTCGAGACTACCGCCGCCCCGCTTTCGCCCGGAACTTCACGGTCGCCCAGACGACCGCGACCGCGAGGATCACGAGGCACCAGCCCACCGCCAGCCATCCGTTCGTCCCGAGTTCCGTGCCGGTCAGGAACGACCGGATCGACTCGATGATCGGCGTCAGAGGCTGGTTCTCGGCGACCCAGCGCAGCCAGACCGGCAGCGTCTCGATCGGCACGAACGCGCTCGAGAGGTACGGGACGAACAAGAGGATGAAGCCGAAGCTCCCGGCGGCCTCCGGCCCTGACGAGGCGAGGCCGATCGCGGCGAACAGGTACGTGATCGCCAGGATGTAGAGGGCGATCAGCCCGAGCACGGCGACCCAGTCGAGGAAGGTCGCGTTCGGACGGAACCCGACAGCGATTCCGACCCCGATCACGATGCCGGTCGTCAGCAGGTTGCGCAGCACGCTGGTGATCACGTGGCCGGTGATGACTGCCGAGGCGCGCATCGGCATGGTGCGGAAACGGTCGATAATCCCGGTCTGCATGTCGTTCGCGACGTCGACGGCCACCGACGACGAGCCGAAGCCCGCGCACAACAGGATGATGCCGGGCACCACGTAGTTCACGTAGCTGCCGTCCTCCTCGATCGCGCCGCCGAACACATACGTGAACAACAGCATCAGGATGCTGGGCAGTGCGATCGCCATCACGAGCGCGTCGGGCGTGCGCAGCGTGTGGATGATGCTGCGCTTGACGAACGTGATCTCCTCCGTCAGCGGAGCCAGGCGCGCGTGCGCGCCGGTCGTGGGCAGGGTCAGTGCGGTCATGTCAGTCCTTCTTTCTGCTTGTCGAAACCTTGGTGGTCAGCGCCACGAAGACGTCGTCGAGGCTGGGGCTGCGCAGCGAGATGGATGCCGCGGCGTCGTCGTCGAGACCGGCGAGCGCGGCACGCATGCCGGCCAGGGTCCCGTCGGTCGGGATCTCGCGGATGACGGCGCCATCCGCGTCGTGCAGCGCGACGACCTCGCCGCCGATGCGGCTCTTCAGGTCGCCTGGCGTGCCCTCGGCGACGATGCGGCCGCTTTCGAGCACGGCGATGTTGTCGGCGAGCTGGTCGGCCTCCTCGAGGTACTGGGTGGTCAGGAGCACTGTGGTGCCGTTGTCGGCGAGGTGGCGGATGACGGCCCACAGCTCCTGGCGGCTGACCGGGTCGAGCCCGGTGGTCGGCTCGTCGAGGAAGACGACCGGGGGAGTGGTCAGCAGGCCGATCGCCAGATCGAGCCGCCGCCGCATCCCGCCGGAGTAGGTCTTGACGCGCTTGCGCGCGCTTTCGGTGAGTTGGAACCGCGCGAGCAGATCGCGCGCCCGAGTCTCTGCCTCTGCCCGTCCGAGACCGGAGAGGCGGCCCATCATGCGCAGGTTCTCCTCGCCGGTCAGCACCTCGTCGACGGCGGCCGACTGGCCGGTCAGGCTGATCTGGCGCTTGACGGCGTCGCGCTCGCGGACGACGTCGTAACCGCCAACGGTCGCGGTGCCGGCATCGGGCTCCACCAGAGTGCTCAGGATGTTGATGAGCGTCGTCTTGCCCGCTCCGTTCGGTCCGAGCAGGGCCACGATCGCGCCCCGCGCGACCGTGAGGTCGATATCGCGCAACACGGCGGTCTTGCCGAACGACTTCGTGACGCCGCGGACGGCGATTATGTCGGTCATATGGTTCCCTTCAGGTCGGATACGCCGTAAACTGTTTATGACGCATACATTACTGTGTAAGTGATACACAGTCTGACGGCGTCCTGTCAAGCACCGCATCCCGATCCGCGGGAATTCGTCCGAGAGAATTGCCAGATGACCGATCCGACGCCCGACCCGGAGCTGCCACGCGCCGTCGCACTTGCCTGGGGCGTCGCGGCTCACCCCCAGCGCGGTCCCAAGCGCGAGATGAGCGTGGAGCGCATCGTGGATGTCGCGGTCGAGCTCGCCGACGCCGGCGGGCTCGCCGCCGTGTCGATGTCGGCCGTCGCGAGCGCGCTCGGGTTCACCCCGATGTCGCTCTACCGATACGTCACGGCGAAAGACGACCTGGTGCTGCTCATGCAGGAGCGCGGCATCGGGGTACCTCCCGAATCGATCACCGAGGCCGATGGCTGGCGTGCCGGCCTCGACGCCTGGACGCGCGCGACCGTCGGCATCTACCTCGAGCACGCATGGATGCTCGACATCCCGATCTCGAGCACACCCGTCACGCCCAACAACCTCGCTTGGCTGGAATCGGCGCTGCAGGTGTTGGAGCCAGTGCCGGTGTCGCTCAACGAGAAGGCATCCATCGTGCTCGCCCTGATCGCCCAGGCCCGCTGGGAAGCCAACGTGAGCCGTGGATACGCGGAGGCCGCGATGGCCGCCGGTTCGACGCCCGACGATCTCGAGATCGCGGCGACGGGCATCCTCGAGCAGCTCGTGACGCCCGAGGAGTTCCCGTTCGTGCATGCCGCCCTGCGTGCCGGGGTGTTCTCACCCGACGAGGACGCCAGCGACAATCCGTTCGAGTTCGGGCGCGAACGGGTGCTCGACGGGGTCGAGAGCTATCTCGCGGGGGCGCCGAAGGTCGAGGCCGAGCGCCCACCGGCCGACCCGCTGGCGGCCGAGGTCGAGCGAGACCCGAAGGTCAAGGACGCCCGAAAGGCACGACGCGAGGTGGAGAAGCACCTGCGTGAGGCCCGCAAGCGCGAGCGCGACGCCGCGCGGAACGCGCGCGAGCGGATCGCGCGTCAACGGGAGCGCTGAATCGGGAGTTCAGCGCGCCATCCAGGCTTCCACCTCGGCAACGGTCCGCGGGATGTCGCCCGACAGGTTCTCGCAGCCGTCGGCCGTCACGAGCACGTCGTCCTCGATGCGCACGCCGATTCCGCGGAACTCCTCCGGCACCGTCAGATCGTCGGGCTGGAAGTACAGGCCCGGCTCGATCGTGAAGATCATGCCCTCGAGCACCTCGCCGTCGAGGTACAGCTCGCGGCGGGCCTGTGCGCAGTCGTGCACGTCGATGCCCAGGTGGTGGCTCGTGCCGTGCACCATGTACCGGCGGTGGTACTGCAGGTCGGCGTCAAGGGACTCGTCGGCGCTCACGGGCAGCAGGCCCCACTCGGCGGTTTTTCGGGCGATCACCTGCATGGCGGCCGCATGCACCTCGCGGAACCGGATGCCGGGCTTCACGATCACGCGCGCGGCATCCGCCGCCTCGAGCACGGCCTCGTAGACGCGGCGCTGCACCTCGGTGAAGGTGCCGGAGATCGGCAGGGTGCGCGTGATGTCGGCGGTGTAGAGCGAGTCGAGCTCGATGCCCGCGTCGAGCAGGATGAGGTCACCCGCGTTGACGGGCCCGTCGTTGCGGGTCCAGTGCAGGATGCAGGCGTGCGGTCCGCTGGCGGCGATCGTGTCGTAGCCGACCTGGTTGCCCTCGGCGCGGGCGCGGCGGTTGAAGGTGCCCTCGACGAGGCGCTCGCCGCGCGGGTGGGCGACGATCTGCGGCAGATCGGCGATCACGTCGTCGAAGCCCTGCTTGGTGGCGTCGATGGCGAGGCGCATCTCGCGGATCTCGTAGTCGTCCTTCACGAATCGCATCTCACTGAGATCGCGCATGAACGCCGTGTCGCCGTCCTCGTCGATGGTGTCGACCGCGTCGGGTCCGAGCTCTGCGGCGAGCAGACGGCGGCCGTCGAGCTGATCGGTCAGATCGCGATCCGCTTCGCGGACGATGCGGGTGGTCCCGTCGGTCGCCTCCAGGACGCCGGCGAAGTCGTCGAGGTGCCGGGTGGCGAGGCCGAGGTCGGCGGCGACCTGGGCGAGGCTCGGGCGCGGCCCGGTCCAGAACTCGCCGATCGCGGCGTTCGCGTAGAACTCCTCCGAGTCCCGTCCCGCCGTGGGCAGCAGGTACAGGGTCGCGTCGTGACCGGTGCCGCTGCTGGTGGGCTCGAGAACCAGGACGGCTCCGGGCACCGAGTCGCTGCCCCAGCCCGTCAGGTACGAGAACGCGGAGTGCGCGCGGTACGGGTAGTCGGTGTCGTTCGCGCGCGTCTTCGCCGGTCCGGCCGGGATGACGAGGCGCTCGCGAGGGTGCATGGCCGAGATACGCGCGCGGCGTTCGGCGGCGTAGGGCCCTTGCGGCCGCGGCTGCGATGCGGGCTCGGTGCGCTCCGCCCAGCCGCCGAAGATGAAGTCCTTGAAGGTGCTCGACTGGGGTGTCGTCGATCGGTTCTCGTTGCCCATGGCATCCATTGTCCCACTCGGGATGCGGCGTGCACCCAGGATGTTGGCTCACTCACGAAGCGGCGCAGCTCACGATGCGGGGCGCAGCTCCGCGACGACGGGGCGGTGGTCGCTGCCTTCGCCGTCTCGCGAGCCGATCACCCGGAACCCGATGATCTCCCAGTCGTCGGTCGCCATGACGTGATCGATGGGGGCGCCGAGAAGCTGCGGAAGGATCGTCGGCCAGGTGCCGACCGCCGCGGCGCCCGTGGCGCGGGCGGCGTCGTGGCAGCGTCCCAGCTCTCCGCCGTCGGAACTCAGGCCGGTGTAGTGGTCGAGCGTCGAGTTGAGATCTCCCGCGATGATGACGTTCTGCCCCGCGCAGCGATCGGCGAGCCATTCCAGTCCCTGACGCCAGGCGGCCATCTCACCGGGCACCGGTGCCACGGGGTGAGCGCCGATGATGCGCGGGCCGGTGCCGTCCACCGGGACGGCGAGCAGGCTCGGCAGGGTATCCGTGGTACCGGCCGAGTCGTCGCGCCGGTACTCGCCGAGCTCGTCGCTGATGAGCACCGCCGTGGTGCGCGCTTTGGAGATCTCGTCGAGACTCAGACGCAGTGCCTGCATCGGCCGGCCCTGCTCCGAGAGGATCGCCGCGACGATGCCGGCGGTCTCGGCGCTGGTCTCGGGGAGCACCACGACATCCGCCTCGACCTCGAGAGCCAGCTCGGCGATGCTCTCGGCGCCGGGGGAGTCGCCGAGGGTGTTCCAGCTGAGCACGACGACGTCGCCGGGCGCGGTCGTCTGGAACGCCCCGCCTCCGAATCCGCGCGTCGCGAGCACGGCGACGCTGATCGCACAGAAGACCAGTAGCAGGAGCGCGACGGAGGCCGCGAATCGCCGCACGCCGGGCGCCACGAGCGCGATCAGAAGGATGCCGACCACGAGCACCGCGGCGATCGCGACGGCGGCACCGCGCAGCGACACCAGCTGGGCGACGAGGGGGAGGCGCTCCAGCCCGAGCAGCTGTGGCCAGAGCGCGACGACGAGCACGGCGGCGAGGGCGAGCAGCACGGCGGCGGCGAGGATCCGGCGGAACATCACCTGGAGCCTACCCAGCCGCGTCCGAGGGCCGGCGCCGCCGGACAGCGGCCGCCGCATCCCGGTACCTAGAATGACGGGATGCCGGGCATCGATCTACACACGCACAGCAGCGTGTCGGACGGCACCGAGAGCCCGGCAGAGCTGATCGCCGCTGCTGTGGCTGCAGGCCTGGACGTCGTGGCGATCACCGATCATGACTCGACCGCCGGCTGGTCGTCGGCCTTCGCCGCCGCCGAGGGCACGGGCATCACGGTCGTGCCGGGACTCGAGCTCAGCACACAGCTCGACTACGCGAGCGTGCACGTGCTCGGGTACCTCGTGGACCCCGAGCACCCGGCGCTCTCCGCCGAGACCGCCCGCATCCGCGAGGAGCGACTCCATCGCGCCGAGGCGATGGTCGCCCGCATCTCCGCCGACTACGCCCTCGACTGGGACGACGTGCTCGCCCAGACCACGCCGGGTGCGACGGTCGGCCGCCCGCACATCGCCGACGCGCTCGTCGCTCGCGGTCACGTACTCGACCGCACGGCAGCCTTCGAGAGCATCTTGCACTGGCGCGGCGGCTATTACCGACCCCACGACGCCCCGGCACCGGTGGTCGGCGTCCGGCTGATCGCCGAGGCCGGTGGCGTCCCCGTCATCGCCCATCCCGGCGCGCGCGGCCCCGAGCGCGTCCTGACCAAGCGGGGCCGGATGCGGCAGCTGGTCGACGCCGGCTTGTTCGGCCTCGAGATCGACCACCGCGACAATCCCCCCGGATCACGGGAGACGTGGGCGAAGGTCGCGCGGGAGTACGGCCTCGTCACGACGGGCTCGAGCGACTACCACGGCCTCGGCAAACCGAATCGCCTGGGCGAGAACACCACCGACCCCGAGGTCTACGCGGCGATCCTCGCCCGCGGCACGGGGTCCAGGCCCTTCGCCGGTTAGCGCGGGGCTACGAGCCGGCGACCGGAGGGGCGACCGGGGCGTCGAATCGAGCACCGTCCGGCTTGCTCTCCAGCAATGTGAAGACGAGAAGCGCGAGCCCGCCGACGGAGGGGATGAGCACCAGCAGGTAGAGAAGCCCGCTGAAGCCTGCGTCGTGGAGCCGGCGGATGGTGATCGCGATGCTGGGAACGATGATGGCGAGGTAGAAGAGGGTCCCGAGGATCGCGAAGGGGATGAACCCGGGGCCGGGGTCTACCGTTGACCGCCCGGTCGACGGATTGACGCCGGGGGTGCCGGTGGCGAGACCGATCACGGTACCGGGAACCCAGATCACGATCATGGCGGCGACGACGAACAGGACCGACCACCAGTACTCGCTTCGGCTGGCGCGCCCGGAGAACGTCGCGTACTTCGCGAGGAAGCGTTTCACCGCCTGTGCGAAGGTCGCGCCGTAGAGCGGCTTGTCGAGCGGGGCCGAGGGGGCCAGGGAAGCCATGACGACAGACTCTCACGAATCCGCGGCCGTCGGACCGCCGATCGACAGGTGCTAGACGGGTGCTACGCGGCGGGAGGAGCCGAGCTCTCGCCGCCGCCGCTGCCACCGCGACGTCGCCGGGTGCGCTTGCGCGGAGCCGATGCCGCGCCATCGTGCGTGCCGCCGCCTTCGGACCGGGCCGCCTCGGAAGCCGCGCTGTCACGGGTGCTGCCACCGGATCCGGTGCGCGTGCGCTGCCGGGGAGGACGTCCTCCCCGATTGGCGCTGTCGCCCTCGCGACGTGCGGTACCGTCGCGGCGAGCGCCGTCCCGCTCCTCGCGGGGCCCGCGCTCGACGTGCGGTGCGGCCGGCGACGGCTTGAGCCGCCCCTTGACGCCCTGCGGGATGTCGAGATCGGTGAAGAGGTGCGGCGACGACGAGTAGGTCTCGACCGGCTCGGGCTGCCCGAACTCCAGGCCGCGGTTGATGAGCGCCCACTTGTGCATGTCCGCCCAGTCGACGAACGTGACCGCGATGCCGGTCTTGCCCGCGCGGCCGGTGCGGCCCGCGCGGTGCAGGTAGGTGTCGGGGTCGTCGGGCACGGTGTGGTTGATCACGTGCGTGACGTCGGTCACGTCGATGCCGCGGGCGGCGACGTCGGTGGCGATCAGGATGTCCTTCTTGCCCGCCTTGAACGCGGCCATGGCCCGCTCGCGCTGCTCCTGGTTGAGGTCGCCGTGCACGGCGGCGGCGTTGAACCCGCGATCGTTCAGCTCTTCGACCAGCTTGGCGGCGGCCCGCTTGGTGCGGGTGAACACCACGGTGCGGCCGCGGCCCTCCGCCTGCAGGATGCGGGCGATCACCTCGTCTTTGTCGAGCGAGTGCGCGCGGTAGATCACGTGCTTGATGTTGGCCTGGGTGATCGAGTCGTCGGGGTCGCTCGCCCGGATGTGGATCGGCCGGTTCATGAAGCGGCGCGCGAGCGCGACGACCGGGCCGGGCATGGTCGCCGAGAACAGCATCGTGTGCCGGGTCGGTGAGGTCTGCGCGAAAAGCTTCTCGACGTCGGGGAGGAACCCGAGGTCGAGCATCTTGTCCGCCTCGTCGAGCACCATGACCTTGACGTCCTTGAGGCTCAGGAGGCGCTGACCGGCGAGATCGAGGAGGCGGCCCGGGGTGCCGACCACGATCTGCGCGCCGGCCTTGAGCTGCTCGACCTGGCCCTCGTACGCCTTGCCGCCGTAGATGGCCACGATCTTGGTCGCGCGGTTGGACGCGGCGATCTCGAGGTCTTCCGCTACCTGCACGCAGAGCTCGCGGGTGGGCACGACGACGAGCGCCTGCACACCGGGCGAGGGCTCGAGGCCGAGGGCCTGGATGAGGGGGAGGCCGAATCCGAACGTCTTGCCGGTGCCGGTCTTGGCCTGCCCGATGATGTCCTGCCCGTCGAGGGCGAGAGGGATGGTCTGGCTCTGGATGGGGAAGGGTTCGATGATCCCCTTCGCTGCCAGTGCGTCGACCATGTCCTGGTCGATATTGAGATCGCTGAAAGTCAAGGAATACCTGTCTGGGAATATGAGTGAATCCAGTCTACCGGCCTGCGCGGGCACCCATCGGGTCGCCGTCATCGTGGAGGCTAGAGTGGGCGTCGTGCTGAGCTTCTTCCGGCGTCGCCGGCGTCCACGGACGAAGATGCCCGTGATCGCGCCGCGGTCGGACACCGTCGCGGTCGCACGCGTCGAGCTAGCCGATCTGACGCCCTCGCAGGAAGCCTTCCTCGGCCGGCTCGGCTATCTCACCCTCGTCCTCTTCGAGAATCTGGGACGCGCCGTCGCGGCCGCGCCGACGACCCGCGCGAAGACGAAGCTGAGCGGGGCCGCGGCCGAGGTGCTCGAGGCCCACGAGAGCGTCGTCATCGAGATGCGCCGGCTCGGCATCGAGCCGGTGGGCGCCATGGATCCGTTCCGCGCCGAGCTCGACGACTTCCAGCGCCGCACGCAGGGTTCCGACTGGCACGAGATTCTGGTGACCTGCTACCTGACCGCTGGATTCCTCACCGACTTCTTCGAGGGGCTCGCGGCGGGTTTGCCCGCGGGGCTCTCCGAGCGCGTCTCGCTCGTGCTCGACGTCGACAAGGGCGAGGAACTGCTCGTCGAAGAGTTGCGCGAGGCCATCGATGCCTCGCCCCGGCTGGCGTCCCGCCTCGCCATGTGGGGTCGCCGCCTGGTCGGCGACACCATGCTCATCGCCCGCTCGTCGCTGGCGATCGGGCGCGAAGCACCGGGTGAGGAGCGGATCGAGCCGGTCTTCACCGAGCTGATCGCCGCCCACACGCGCCGCATGGACGCGCTGGGCCTGACGGCGTAATCGCTTCCCAGCGGGCTACTTCTGCTTCGCGACCGCCAACGGCGCGACCGCCGTCATCCCGAACGCGCTCGCGACGCCCTCGTTGGTGATCTTGCCGTCGTGCGCGTTGAGCCCGAGAGCGAGCGCCGGGTCGTCGGTGATGGCCTTGCGCCATCCCTTGTCGGCGAGCGCGATCACGTAGGGAAGCGTGGCGTTCGTGAGCGCGCGCGTCGAGGTGCCCGGCACGGCACCCGGCATGTTGGCGACGCAGTAGTAGATCGTGTCGTGCACGGCGAAGGT
Source organism: Pseudolysinimonas sp. (assembly GCA_039917005.1). Classification (GTDB taxonomy): domain Bacteria; phylum Actinomycetota; class Actinomycetes; order Actinomycetales; family Microbacteriaceae; genus JBDSKH01. The sequence continues at coordinate 2,162 of JBDSKH010000286.1, read as the reverse complement.
CGGATCGTCGTGCGTCGTCGGGCGCGAGCCCTCGAAGCATCCGCCCTGGTCGATTGCGATGTCGACGAGCACGGAGCCCGGCTTCATGGTGGCGACCATGGCATCCGTCACGAGTTTCGGAGCCTTCTCACCCGGGATCAGAACCGACCCGATCACCAGGTCGGCATCCCGGATCGCCTCGGTGATGTCGTAGGTGGTGGAGGCGCGGGTCTGCAGGGCGCCGTTGAACCGGGCCTCGAGCTCGCGCAGGCGCGGGATGGAGATGTCGATGATGGTCACGTCGGCCTCGAGGCCGAGTGCGTTCGCGGCCGCGTGCTCACCGGCCACACCGCCTCCGATAACGACGACCTTGGCTTTCGGGGTGCCCGGCACGCCGCCGAGCAGCATCCCGGATCCGCCGTGCGAGCGCATCAGGTGATACGCACCGATCTGGATCGACATGCGTCCGGCGACCTCGCTCATCGGCTGCAGAAGCGGAAGGCTGCGGTTCGCCAACTGGACCGTCTCGTATGCGATCGCCGTCGTGCCGGAGGCGAGCAGGGCATCGGTGCCTGCGCGGTCGGCGGCGAGGTGCAGGTAGGTGAACAAGGTCTGGCCCTTGCGCAGCCGGGGGTACTCCGCGGCGATCGGCTCCTTGACCTTGAGCAACAGCTCCGCCTCGGCCCAGACCTGGTCGGCCGTGGGGACGATGGTCGCGCCGACGGCCTTGTAGGCCTCGTCGCTGATGCCTGAACCGATGCCGGCACCCTGCTGGACGAGCACCTCGTGGCCGCGTACCTCGAGTTCCTTGACGCCGGCCATCGTGATGGCGACGCGGTTCTCGTTGTTCTTAATCTCTGTGGGGATTCCGACGATCATGCCGACATTGTCGTGAATGCTAGATCACAATGGGGTCTTTCCGCCGATTATTCGGCAGAATCGCAATCATGGCGCGAAAAATTCAGGTTGAGCCTCTCGATGAGATCGACCGCCGCATCGTCGAACTCCTCAGGGACGACGCCCGCATGGCGAACAGCCGACTGTCCGAGCTCGTCGGAATCGCGCCCTCCACCTGCCTCGCGCGAGTCAGATCGCTGGTCGAACGCGGTGTGATCACCGGGTTCTCGGCCGTCGTCAGCCCGGCGGCGCTGGGTCTGGGGCTGGAAGCGCTGATCAGCGTCAGCATCCGGACCGGGGCGCGGCAGAGGATCGGGGAATTCCGCGCCGACCTCGAGCACCGGCCCGAGGTGCGTCAGTTGTTCTTCCTGGGCGCTGCCGAGGATTTCGTGCTGCACGTCGCCGTGCACGACACCGACGCACTGCGAGAGTTCGTGGTCGAGCAGTTGTCGGCGCACCCTGCGGTCGCCTCGACGCGCACGAGCCTGGTGTTCCAGCATCATGAGAACCGGGTCTCACTCGGCTAGACCGCCACGTGAACGGCCAGGTTCTCTCGGTGGCCGGCGGGCGAGAACTGGTGCGCTAGGCGCGGCCGCCCGAGAGGTGGTGCATGAGCCGCTGGTCGGCAGTGGCGCGATAGCGCACGATGAGGATCGCGGCGAGGACGGATGCGACGCCCGCGGACGTGAGGGACACGGCCCAGATCCAGCCGCCGTCGAAGGTCCAGCCGACCCAGACCAGGATCGCCCATACCGCGGCGGTCACCGCGGCCGCGAGGGCCGGGAGCAGGAACAGGCCGTACGAGCGACGCCCCGGCAGGATGTACCGGACGAGCGCGCCGATGGCGGCTCCGATGACGGTGACGTACGCGAGTTCCATGGCGGCTAGGCGACGAAGCCGACGCTGCGTGACTTCTCGGACCCGACCTCGAGGTAGGAGAACGAGGCGGTCGGGACGATGTAGACCTTGCCCTTGTCGTCGGAGAGCTTGATGAACTTGGCGTCGGCGTCGAGGGCGGCCGACACGATCTTCTCGACCTCGGCCGAGCTCTGCGCCGTCTCGAAGGCGATCTCACGGGGGCTGTTGGCGATGCCGATGCGAATGTCCACGAAGTCAGAGTACGGGATGCGATGGGGCCGTCATGCTGCGGTTCACTGTGGGCAGAACAGCAACGGGGGTACGGGATAGCTTGGTCCGCATGAGCTCGACGACGACCTCCGGCGCGCGCTTCGTCCGCCCCGCACGGCAATCGCCGGCGATCGTGCTCGACGAAAGCCAGCGTGCTG